>CALXIZ010000129.1 GCA_944388495.1 uncultured Clostridia bacterium
GTCCACCTCTTCGAGAGAATATCTGCAGATGATGTCTTACCTCGACGTCCACAGTTCCTCCAGAGTGCGCACTGACCGCGTCCTGCAGAGTGTGGACAGATTCTATGAAACCTACGGTATCACAGAAAAAGACGGCATGTACGTCGCACCGGAGGACAGAGCAAAAATCTGGTAAAACGGCAGAAAAAACAGTGTGGATATCATCACAATCCGCAGTCTGCCCCTTCAGGATATCGCGCCGGGCAGCGCAATATTCCGAAAAATTCCGTTATATATAACAGATAATACTGAAAAAGCGGACATCCCCGCAAAGACCGGGCTGAAATGCAGCTCCGGTCTCCGCGGGGATGTCCTGGTTTTAAAGAGCTTTCTTTTTTAATTTTTATTTTAACTTCTTCTCAGCCGTCATTTACAGACACTATTTTAAAACGCTCTGCATCATCCTCTGAAGAAGAACTGCCATCTGTGCTCTGGTGGAGACATCCTTCGGAGCGAAGGAATTGTTTTCCATTCCCGTCATCAGTCCGGCTTCCCGGCAAAAGTCTACCGCGTCTCTCGCGTATTCGGATATCTGTCCGTAATCCGCATAGCTGCCCGTCGCTTCTGCCGATGTATCTTCTCCTTTATATGTGTAATAACGCCAGATCATCGCCGCCATCTGCTCCCGGGTGATATTTCTGTCCGGTGCAAACAGAGTGCTGCTGACGCCTTTGATGATACCCGCGCTGCCCGCCCATGCGACAGCCTTCGCGTAGTATGCGTTCTGTCTGACATCGAGGAACCGGACAGCGTCCTCCTGTACCTGCGGTTCTCCCTCCAGCCGGTAAAGCGCCGTGACGAGCATACCTCTTGTTATATTGCTCTGAGGAGCGAAGGAAGTGTCACTGACGCCCTGCATCAGACCGTTTTCTTTCACATAGCGCACCGCGCCGAAATACCAGTCCGCTTCGGAGACATCCTCAAACGGATTGTCTTCCCATTCCTGCGGACCGGAAGGATCCGTCGGGTCTCCCGGATTTTCCGGATCGGACGGATCGCCCGGATTATCAGGATCTTCCGGATTGTCTCCCGTTCCAGGATCCGACGTTCCGCCGCCGGAGCTTGTGCCGCCACCGCCGCCGGAACCTCCGGAGCCTCCGCTGCTCTGTCTGTTCACTATGACGGTATAGGTCACGCTGTCCGTTCCGTTCTCTGCGGTGATGACCAGCGAAGCCGTTCCTTCCGCCGGCAGCGCATCGATTTTTACTCCGGACTCATTCCGGAATTCATAAGTCGCTCCGCGGGAAATACTGAGTTTTGCACTCAGCGTTTCCGCCGCATAATCGTACGGCATGGTCACCGTAATGTTCCGGGTAATCGCGTCCACTGTGACGGATTCCGCACCCTGTATATCGAAGTGAAGCAGAGCGCAGTCGCTGTTTGCCGCTTCCGGAACGGTGATCGTGCTTTCCGTCACCGTCTGTACTCCGTCGATGATATAGCCGACAGTGTATACGGCTGCCGATTCTGTGCTGCTGTTTTCCGGCACGTTGATGGTCGCTTTCCAGACATCTGCCTCCGCATCCCGGACTGCCGACGCGCGGGAGGCCGTCTGACCGAATTCGTCGATCAGCAGAATCTCGATAGCCGACGCATTTTCCAGATTGTCGCCGGAAAGAGTGATAGTCTGCATTCCCGCAGCCTGCACCAGACTTTCGAAAGAGGAATCATCAATCCGCGGCGCTGCCTGTGCCTGAACAGTCAGAACATATGTCCCGGAGCTTCCGTCTTCCGCCGTCACGATAACATTGGCCGTCAGTATCTCGTCTGTACCGCTGTCCGCTGAAACAGAGATATCCCCGATGGTGACCTCTGCTCCCGGACTCACGCTGATCTGCACCGCGCTCGTCAGACGGCGGCTGAGATCCTCGAGGTCCGTCTGGTACGGCACGGTCACCGTGATCGTCCCGCCGTTGCCTGCGGTTTCGTCATCATGACTGATCACGGCATCGCCGATCTGTCCTTCCAGATAGAAGGATACGACCTCCGTATCTGTCAGAGGCGCGGCAGCCGTATGGAATGTCTTGATCTCGCCGTAATGCATCACATTCGCCATGCTGCGGACGAAGGTGCGGTAGACATAGTCTGTATCCGGTGTCAGGTCTTTTAACACGACGGAGAATCCGTCTTTTGCCGTGCCGGCGTCCGGAAGAGCAGACGTCCATTCTGTATCCGATGCTTTTCGGTATTCGATGCCGTATCCGTCCGCTGCCAGATATTCGTCCCGGGTGGTCACCGTTCCGTAGAGCGTCGCCGAATCGTATGAAACGACGGCTTCTCCTGTCAGGATATCTCCCATTTCATCGTCCACATTGACGGATTTCGTAACAGAAGCGGAATTTCCGGCTCTGTCATATGCTGTGATGACGAGAGGTCCGCGGAAAGCGTAAGTGATCGTCAGCATATATTCTCCGTTTGCCAGCTTCTCCGCCGTATAGGTCCGGCCGCCCGCGTCGGCGGTAAGCCGGTCGATACCGCTGAGCGCATCCGAAGCGCTGATATATACCTTCAGCTGATTTTCCGTGATGCCGTCATTTTCTGCCGGCGTGCCGCTCTGCAATGAGAAGTCATTTGCCTTATAAAGCGGGATATCTGTCTCTTCAAAGCGGATACCGTCTTCTGCAATCGCAGGAGCCGTCAGATCTACGCCGATTTTTTTCTCCGCACTGGTGACAAATCCGTCAGCGTCGGTGAGCTTTACACGGATAATATGAGATCCTTCCGAACCCGGAATCTCCACATCTGCACGGTTCTCCGACGAGCCGGGCCATGCGAGCGGCCCGCCCGCCGTCTCGTCATCCACCTGCGTGGCAAAGCTTACCGGAGTGCTTTCAAAATTCTGCAGACGGACCGTGATCTCCTGCGTCCCCGTCCGGTTGATCCAGTCCGGCGCCTCCAGCACGATACCGCCCCGGCTCACTTTTTCGTTATGAATGATAATCTTATAAACAGTCGGCTGACCGCCTGATGCAGGAGTGACTTCCAGTCTGATCTCCGTCGTTTCCGTTTCTCCGTTCTCTTCCGGCTGACTGAGTGCAACGGAACCGGTATAGATATTGGAGGCTTCGGCGTCCTGTGATCCGGTTCCGCTGCCCGAAAGGCGTATCTTCGCTCCGGTATTTGACGCGGAAGCGCTGATATCCGCTCTCAGCAGGTTTCGGGCGCTGCCGGTATAGGTATTCGTCTCCGGATCAAAGGTGAGAGAAACTCCCTCGACCCTCAGAGAAGAGAGCGTCGCATCCATCGCATCTGCGCTGACAGCCGCATAGCTGCACCGTACCGCAGCTCCGCTGCGGGTAAAGTCAAAGGTAAACTCCCGGGATTCTTCCTTTCCCAGAGAGATCAGAGTACCGGAAGTAACCGTCTGTATCGTCTCGATGACATTTCCGCCGCTGTCCAGCAGAGATACGATCAGATTCCCTGTTCCTTCCGTCGGAGTGAGGGCGAGATTTTTTACCGTCACGGTGGCCCGCGTTCCGCCGTTCTCTCCCGCTGTCAGCTCGCTGGTGATCAGGAACGGATTTCCGTTATTTCTCTCGACCGGATCGATAAATGTGACGCTGCCCGTATTATTCGACTGGTAGTATTCCGTCACTTCGTTTCCGTCCGCATCCTCAATCCACGCCCGGACATAAATCGTGATATCGCCGTCTGCAAAGCCCGACTCCGGCAGCGTGTATGTGAAATTACCCACAAAAGCATCATTGTCGATCAGGCTCAGTATACCGGCGTCGCTAATGGTCAGCACATTTCCGTCCATATTGCCGCTCGCGCCGGATGCCTGAATACCTATCAGCTCCGTATTACAGGTGTTGTCCGAATAAAATCCGATCTTCACCTTATATCCGTTCATCTTCGCCAGCTCGACATCGCTCTGATTATACATCTTAAGCTGTATCGTGCGTTTTCCGTTCTCTTCCGCCGTCGTCTCCACAGAGCTGATGCCCGCTTCCGGAATCTGAATTTCCACCGTTCCGGACCGGGAGGAAGTGCTGCTGTCCCCAAACGTCGCCGTAACCGTGTAGGCGATATTCTCGATCAGAGTATCTTCCGCCGGCATCGGCTGATAGAGCGTCAGCGTCATGCTGGCATTCGGCATCAGCGACAGATCCGTGAATTCTGTCGTCTTTTCTCCATTGCCGTCCATCTTTACCGAGATCGCGGTGATCTTATCCTTTCCGGTATTCGTCACCGTAATCTGAACCGGAAGGCTGCTGTCGTGCTTCACCGAATAGTAGTCGAAGATCGGATCGCTTACGGAAATACTGTTTTCGAAATCGGCTGTCGCCGTCTTCATGGCGGAGATCGGCGTCGCCAGAGTGACGCTGCCGCCGCCTTCGAGCAGAACGACCTCCTGCAGAGAAGGATCGCTGATGTCATACTTCGTCGTCTGCATTACGGCTTTCATCTGATCGCCGTCCGTTCCCTTCAGCAGATAAGCGTCGAAATGATCGATCTTCGTGTTTTCCTCCGCGGATACGACGGCCAGAGGGGCGGAGAGGTAGAACGGGTCCTCTTCTTCCTCCTGGTAAAATCTCACCGCATACAGCTCGTCACGGTCAAAAGAGGAGCTCTTTTCTTCTTCTGATTCCACATACTCCATGGCAGGAGAAACCCATACTAAAGACAGATCGCTGATATCCTCCCCGCCTTTACTGAAGCGGAACTGGCTGCCGATTGCGATGCTGCCGCTGTTCTGAATTTCGCGGATGCTGTCCACAAAGTTGCCGTACAGCGAGCCGTCCGCATTGACGACCCTCAGCTGAATGTCTCCGACCTTCGCGACGGAAGCCGTACTTCTGTTTTCTGTACCGTCTCCGCTCTCATCCAACGGTCTCTGGCTGTACCAGGCTACGAGGAACCGTTCTTCCCCGTCCATCTTAACGGCGGCGACCTGCGGATTTTCATCGGAATTGCTGTCGGTGGTAAAGCGCACCGGAGACTGTACCGTTCCGTCTGCGGAAATCAGACTGTAGGCGATCTCATAGTTCTCGTTTCCGGATGACTGCGCGCCGCTTTCCGTCCGTGCCGCCGTCCCGGCGCTGACTGTCTGTCCGATATAGGAGGAGGAGTCGACAGTATACGTCACCACCGCATTCCCGGCGCTGTCCATAGCGACATTCAGTCCTTTGACGGCGCCCATCGTGCCGTTATAGATAACTTTTTCCTCTCCCCATTCTGCGCCGTCATACATCTTATACACCAGAGAATCCTGCGCATCGAAATTCATCGCCGACACATTCTCCGCCGTCGTGGAGGAAACCTTTCTCCAGACGACAATAGCCTTATTTCCGTTTGTCGCCGCAACAGGAGCCATATCCGGCAGCTGATTGTCCGTAAGCTGTGTCGTCGTCCATGTACTCCCATTATAAATGGATGCGACGATTTCCGTGGCACTCATCATCGCGTTCAGGTCATCGTTCGTCGCTTCCTGACCGGGATCGAGATCCATCTTCTGATTCTGGCGCTGCCATACGGCCACCGCAAAACCGGAATCACCGGCCAGCTGCAGACTGGAATCCGCCAGCTCCGCCGCATCCGGATCAAGTGCCTGCGGCGCGCCGTACGTTCCGGCGGCGTCGTTATACAGAGAATATTCCACTCTCGTTCTGTTCAGGTCGCTCTCGCCGCCGTCGGAGAGGAAGACGAGCAGCTTTCCGTCTTCTGTCACCATCGGATTGGCGTACGGATAAGAGTTCGACTGAAGATTCTGCCATACCTCCTCGTCATCGACTGACATCGGCATGATGCCGAAGTTCGGTTCGCCCCAGATGCGGTCTGCCAGTTCGAGATAATTCCGGTCTTCCACAAACATTCCCTGTTTTACCGTCTCAAATTCCGGCAGAGCGGAAAGCGCCATCAGCGTCGCCAGCGTGTCTCTGTTGTATCCGCCGAAGTCGCTCGGGAAATTGGCATTCTTTCTCCACTCTTCGATCTCTTTCCATTTGCCGGTCTCCCATTCGCCGATCGTAAAATCTACTGAAGCCAGGATCGTCCGGTACTGTATAAAGAGAATTTTGAGATAGAATTCGATTCCTGTCGAACCTCCGAGCGTGGTATACTGGCCGGCGATGCTCTTGATATCACTGTTCGTCTGATCCTGATAATCCAGGAATGCGTTGTAATTCTGCAGATCTACCTGACCGAACACGCCGAATTTCAGAGCGAGGACGGAAAAGTCGAATCCCAGGCCGACAAATGCCCTGACGTATGCGTTGATTCTCATCGTCACCAGGAGATTCTGGAATTCCTCTTCATTGAGTCCTTCTCCGTATGACGTCATGAGGATCTTGTGATCCATCTCCAGGCCGCCTCCGATGGATACGGAAGCGGTAATCGGAATCGGACCCACCCAGGTATTTACCGACCAGGTATACCCTGCCGCCAGTCCGTAGGTAAATCCGCCGCTTCGCGTCTTCATCTCCCATTTGCCCTTTTCGGCATTCCAGGAGACGATGCCTTCGTAAAATCCTCCGATCTTGCCTCCGTAGGAAGTATCTTTTCCCGTACCGTTTTTGATCGCTTTATTGAAATCCTTATTCACACCTTCCATATAGGTGCCCTTCAGCATCTTATAGGCGTCCATCGGTCCTGGCAGAAAAGACTGTTTCTCCCGGGAAGGATCCAGCATGACGCTGTTTCCTCCGTCATCCTTCATCTTGTCGATGCCGGCTTCCACGAGAAACTGCCACTCTCCCGGATTCGACGTCGGATAGAGCGTCATCGTCAGATACTCGCTTTCGATGTTCAGGTTGGACAGCAGATCCATCGTTCCCGTAGCCACCATATCGCCGCCCTGCTGGTAGTTCGGATCACTGGTGTCTGTCTCATATCCTGCCGGCTGAATCTGGGTCAGACCACTCATGACATCTTTACTCGTATCCGGCAGCGGAATCCCCACTCCGTTCATAAAGGTAAATGACGTATCCTGTGACAGCACGAGCGTACCGTCTCCGTCCACGATATTGATCCGGGGCCGCATCGATTCGCCGCTCTGTATACTGCAGTTTTCCTCATTTATTGTCACGATATTTTCCGAGACGAGGATATCCGAAAACGGATACCGGGTGAGAGCCGATGTCTTCTGATCGGAAAGTCTGGCATTCGACTCGTCTGTCATATAGACATCATAGCTGCTCCCCGTACTGTCGTCGCCCCACCACAGAACTGTGGTTTTTATCTCCATCTCACCGGCGTATTCACTGATGCCGATGATGTCGCTGTAGTAGAGCACCGGTGACCAGATCCGGCTTGTCTCCGCCGTCCGTGCCGTCTGAGCCGCGATGAAAGGCTGATTTTTTCTCCCTTCCGGAACCTCGGCGACCACCAGCGCGTTTGCCGTAAATGTGGCCGCTTCCTCTGTTCCCACAGAGCCGTCCACATTGATAAATAACGGATAATATTCGTCACCCTGCGTGCGGGCGATAAAGACATAATCCAGCTGATCGCCGGCGTTGAGCGCTTCCGTATTGCTTTCCGTCCAGAATTCGGTGGAATCCATCGTCAGATGGAAATGCCCGTCCTCACCGATGGTAAATTCCTGATCTTTGATCCCCGTCTCCGCGCAGTACTGCCCGTTCTTGTATACGCCGCCGCTGACTGTCAGCGTTCCGCTATACGGCGTTCCGTCCTCTTTAACCAGATACAGATCCAGCTGTGCCACCGGACGCAGTTTAAAGGAATTGACCGGGTAGAGCTCCAGCTTGGACGGATCGTTTTCCGAGGACAGCAGATTCGTCCGGTACAGCGTGCCGAGATAGAGATTATCCTCCGAACCGGAACGCAGTGTGATGTCGCTGGCGATACCGCTCTCCTCGTAGACGGCGATTTCGCCGTGCTCGTTCGTGGTGAATGTGACTTCCCGTCCGTCTCCGTTCGTATAGGTCATAGTCGTCGTCTGACGCGGATAGAAATTGAAGACATAGAGCTTATCCTGCAGTGTCGTGACACTGACATCGAGCTTCGTCTGTTCTCCCGTCTTCGCGTGTGTCGCGGTGATCGTCGTCGTGCCGTCGCTCTGGCCTACGAGCATGAATTCCGAACCCGGGCGGAAGGTGCTGTAATCGTACTGCGTGATATCGCTGTAAATACCGCCCTGCTGATAGTTCAGATTCGCCACGTCGTTGTCCGAACTGCTCCAGGCGATCTGATCGTCTACATTGCTCCACTCGTAATCGCCTCTGTCGACACCGATCATCGCCGACAGGTTTGCGTCCTCCCGCAGCTGTTCGATCTCTTCCGAAGTCGCATCCTCTCCGGTCGTTTTCGCGATATCCGGATCATCATTATTGTCGAAGACGAGGGAGTCGGTCTTTTCTCCGTCCACGATGATGTCCATCATACCGCTGCGGTAGACATACAGAATGAAGGAATCCGCCGAAGGAGAATCCTTATCGCTGTCATTATACGCCTCGATGGAGACGATATAGATATCCCGCAGAGACGACTCCGGCACATTATCGATGTTGATGCGGAAATCCAGACTGTCTTGCTTATATTTTTCTGCGTTTTTGCTGTCGATTACTTCGCCGTTTTTCTTCACGGTGTAAGAGTAATTTACGCCGTTGACCGCGTCGGCATTCCGGAAAGTGACGTGGATATCCTGCTTTGTCGTCTTATCGGTGATAAAATAATTTTCCAGTGTATCAAAGCGCACGACGACAGGAAGCGCCCGCGTGACGATCCCGGCCCTTGCCGTCAGTGTCTGATCCTCATAGTCCGGATGACCGCAGCTGACGGTTACCGTATAAGCCGGAGCCGTTCCTGCGGAAATCTTCTCCAAATATTGTGCAGGGATATCAAATCCGTTGTCATTATTCACCGTCCAGGTCATGAGCGGCTCGGCCGCAGCCGCCTGCTCCGCCGTCAGATCGCCTTCGTACAGACGTACCGTATATGTCGTCGTCTCCACTCCGTGCTGCTGATTCTTATATGTGACGTTCGTATTCCACGATACAGTGGTATCTGTTCCGATGCTTGCCGTGATATCTCCGGACATACTGATGAACGGAAGATCTCCCGCCCGTATCTGGAATTCCGGTGTGCTGGCGCTGACCGGTTCCTCTTTTCCCTGCAGTATGACGGTAAAGAAAACACTTCCTTCCGTCAGAGGCGTCACCTTTCCCGTATCGTCGATGGCGGCGACTTCAGGATTGCTGCTCGTCCAGGTGACCTGAGGCTCAGGCTCCAGCGCACTGAAGGCAGGATCCGTCGTAAAGGTAAAGGTCGGCGGACTGACAAAATAAATGATATTTTCGTCCGGATAAGTACTTTCATCGATCATTATACTCTCCGGATAGACTGTCGGCCGGATTACGGCATCGCAGTACTTGCCGAGCACGATAGCATATTTTTCCTGATTTTCCTCATCCCGCAGATAGATTTCAATGCGCACGGAATTCGATGAAGAGGATGAATTTCCGGGAAGTTTCACCTCCGCCACTAACGTATCATCACTGGCCACGCCTTCGATACGCTTCCAGTCCACAGGGATCATCGTCGCGCCGCCGTCAGCTGAAATCCGTATCTGATCGAGACCTCCGTCCTGCTCCACCCACTTGGAAAGATCTTTATTCAGCCCGATTTCCACCAGAGCGTTCTCTCCATCAGCGGAATAACTTTCTTTATCGATACTGAGAGACGTAAAAGCCTTTTCACGAAGTACGCTGATTTTTGCCTGTTCGAAGCTTCGGGTCTGTGTATCATCGATCATATTGTTATTTCCGAAATCCGTAATTCCGCTGACGCCGGTAACTTTGATGCCTGCAAAAGCTGTCGCATTTTCAGTCGTTACGGTATACGGAAACACGAGCCTGTCAGATCCGTCACTACTGCTTTCGGGAGTCAGCTCCATTCCATTCACCGTAATGCGCGCATCAGCAGACCGGACCGGCTCGGAAAAAGTTACAGTAATCGGCACAACCTGACCGATATAATATGTACCTTCCGGCACGCTGACTGACTGCAGCGTCGGTGCTTTATTATCGACAAATGCCAGGCCGTCACTGAGCATCGCGTAGAAATCATTGTCGTCGGAAGAACAGGAAAACTGCCATCCTACATGAAACTGATTCAATTCGAGCAGTTTTTCCCGGATTTCGTCTGTAATCTGTATCGTGTGTTTGTCGTTATCTATGGTTATTCCATTATTCTCTGAAAACGACAGAAATGCTGATGATAGCGAGTTTTCCGACAGATATATCAATGATCTCATATCACACTCAGCAGGAGTATAAATAATGTCACCCAGATTCGGTCCAAAGCTTTTCTCATATATCTGTGTGGATAGCTGCATCGCTGTAATCCGCCCGTCTTTCAGAGCTTCAAGATCCGCTTCTGTCAGAGTTCTGTCAAAATCCACATCTATCCTTGAGGAAGTAAGCCCAATATAATCTGTCGATGTTCCGTAATCATAGTTCCTCTCACTAGAACCAAATGACGTACCGACCGTGACTCTCATCGTTCCACGCTGCGGACTTCTCTGATAAGCGGAAAAATCGTATTCCTGGCTGATATTTACCGTAATACTCGCGGCAGATTCTCCGTTTGAAAAAAGAACATTATCCGCATTTTCCAGTTCGATATAAAAGCTCTGATTTCCATCCCATCTGCGGTCTTCCTGCAGAACGGCTATCTCTACGGTCTTGCTCGTCTCACCCGGCGCAAAAGTGACGGTTCCCGATGATGCGGTATAATTTATGCCCGCCTGTGCCGATCCGTCTGCCGTCCTGTAATCAAAGCTCGTCTCATAGGACAGCATCGGCTGCGTAAAGGTGGCTGTTACGGTGCCTTCTGCATTCTGTACGGTTATATCGGTATCATAAGAAATCCGCGCCTCGTGATCATACTCCACGCCCTGCGCTGTATCATCCGAAACAGAGGCGGTACCCCCCCCCCTATTCCGTCCGCAGAGTTCTGATTCGCGGTTTTCGCCGGATCTTCTTCGATCATCTCGATACCTTCTGTCTTCAGCTGATTCATGATGGAATCGTATTCCGCCCGGTGCTGCTCGTCCATGTTCTCCGGCAGAAGAAAGCTGTCCGCGATCTCCTGAATACGATCTTCGATTTCCACCATCGTCTTCAGATTTCCCATGGTGACTTCGATACCGTCCACGTTTACCTTCTGATTCAGGTCCACATCCGGATCCTTCAGCATCTCGCGGATGGTGTCGAGCGTACATTCTTCCCCGTCGAGATAAATCGTTCCGCTCGAAATGACCTCGGCCAGAATCCGAGCCATCTCCTCCTGCTCCGCCGCACCGGCTCCGCTGAGGATTCTGTCGGCCGATCCTTCCTTCAGGACACCGATATTTTCCAGTTCCTTCAGCTTCTCAGCCGGCGTTCTGCTTTCATCTTCTGCCAGTTCGACGACCTGGCGCAGAATCTCCCTGTTTTTTTCGGGAGAATTTCCCTTTGTCAGATCCAGATCTGCAAATACCGTCGGGGTACTGCCCGCAATCATGGAAATCGCCACTCCCGTGGAGATCAGTTTGCGCGGTATGTCATTTTTTTCGGATTTTTTGACTTACTGCGATTCTTTTTCATCTGCTCTTCCTCTCCTTTTCTCTCTGAAATGCCTTCGCCGGGCTGTCATACATATCTTTTTCCGGCGGAATTGGTACATGTACTTAATATTAATTATACTATGATATCCCTCTTTCCATTGATGTTGTTTACGTCGTGAAACGTGTCGTTTAGGAAGAAACGGAGAAAATGCTGTAAAAATTTTCCTGAAAGTCACTTCGTCTGTCCGAAAAAATTTTTTATGTTATAATCTCAGTATGCTGCCGGATACCCTCAGAAGGATATCCGGCATACGGAAGTACGGATTCTGCGGACAAAATCATGGAGGCAATATGGCGGAAAAGAAACAATATGAAAAAACGAAAAAAACGGCGGAAAAAATCGCCGTAATCAGATCGTGGCGGACGGTCGCCGTCTGTACAGCCGTCTTTTTTGCGGTCTGTGCAGCGGTTTTTCTCTTCCTCAGCAGCTTTACCGACGCCGATTCGCCGATCGAGCTCATCCCCTGGCAGTCAGCACAGTTCCTCGAAGAGGACGGGACAGTGACGCCTGCCGATCCTGCCGGAACAGAGATATTCTCCGGACTGGAATCCGGAAAGACCTGCCGCTTCTCTGCTGTGCTGGAGAAAAATACAGGAGAGGGAAGCTATCTTCTTCTGGACAGCACCGGAGCAGAGATCACAGTCCGCGTTGACGGACAGGAAGTATTTCACACTGTCTCCGTGCCTCCTTACGGCGGAGAGACCGCGGGAAGCGGCCAGATCCATGTTCCTCTGCCGGCGGATACCGCGGGCTGCACGGTGGAAACGGAGTACCGCCTTCTCGATCCGGCAGGCGCCGTCTATCCTCCTGTTCTGCGCATCTCCTCAGATGATCTTTCAAGCGGATTTGATATCGCTTACGCAAATCTGTATGGTATTCCTTCCGGTATTTTCGGTCTGATCTTTGTCCTCCTGTGCGGAATGTTTCTGCTGGGATTCGCTCTGAAGATTCCGGACTGGACTCTGCTGCCTCTTGCGGCGGCAGCGGGCATCCTGACATTCACCTGGATGATCAGCGCCTTCGGCTACTATTTTCTTCCGGAGTCGCTGAATAACCTGCTGGCCTGGAGAGGCTTCGTCTTCCTCGCTCCCGCCGCGATTCTCCTGTACCTTCTGCTCAATGTCAGAAAGCATTTTCTGCGCTACCTCGGATTCATCAGCCTGATCAGCCTCATCCTTCTGACAGCAGCCGTTCTGATTTCCCATACACACGGAGGTCAGATGTCCGCGCATCTGTTCAGGCTTCTGGATAATATCCGGAACGGAATGTTCTCGCAGGCCGTCTACTGGCTCACCGTCTATCTGATCTTCGCCTGTGCCGCCATTGCCGCTTTCGATCTCGTGCGTTCCTACGCAGGATCCCGTACAGACGCCGTCACACTGGCTCTGAAAAGCGAAATGGCTGTGGAAAGCTGTCACTATACGGAGCAGCAGCTGCGGCAGACGGCAGCCATGCGGCACGAATGGAAAAATCAGATCGCGGCTCTCCATCTGATGCAGCGTCAGGGCGATCTGACACAGATCGGACGATATCTCGACGAACTGGACGAACGTCTCCGTCATCTCTCACCGAAAAATTATACGGATCATTTCGTCATCAACTGCATCCTGCAGGGTGCCGCCGCACGCGCGGAGGAAAGAGATATCTCCTTCACGGCGCAGGCTGCCGTCCCGGCAGATCTGAAAATCGACGAAAACGATCTCTGCGTCCTTCTCTACAATCTGCTGGACAACGCACTGGAAGCCGCGTCGCAGGTACAGCCGCCTGAAGAGCGCAAAATTACGTGTTCTGTCCGGATCAGCCAGGGATTTTTCGCGGTTCGCTGCGAAAATACATTCACCGGTGAAATTCTCACGGATGAATCCGGAAAAATCCGTTCCTCGAAGCGCAATTCCCGGGAACACGGATTCGGGCTGTCTCAGATACAGGCTGTCATAAAAAAATATCACGGACTTTTTGAGGTCAGCCGGACCGGAAACTGCTTCTGTGCGGAAGCTGCTCTCAGAACCGGAAAAAAAGCGTGACGCAGCGCACAATACGAAAAAAAGCTCCGGAGGGGTGTCACACCACACCCTTCCGGAGCTTTTTTCGTCTTTTTATTTATTATTCAGATAATGCAGAAAACCCTGCCTGATGCTGCTGCTGTAACTGCGGCCTACCGGGACTCTCGTGCCGTCGTCGAGAATGATCCCTCTGCGGTCTATCTCCGCAATATGCGACATATTGACCAGATAACTGTTATGACAGCGGCAGAATATCTCCTGCGGCAGACGCTGTCCGATCTCTGACAGACTGAGAGGAAAATCGCGTATATCGTCCGCCCGTCCTTTTCTGATCAGATGAATCCGGATCCTGTGATTTCCGCTTTCGACATATCGTATCTCATCCAGAGAAAATCTGGCCGTCCTGCCGCGGATCGTCAGCTCTACCGACTTCGGCTCATGATGCAGCCTGAGGTCGGTCTGCAGAGCCTGTGCCAGTTCCTGCGGATCCACCGGTTTGTAAAGATACTGGATCGGCTGTACCTGATAACCCTCCTTCAGATAATCGCTGCTGCCGGTGATGAAAATGATACTGACGCGGTTATCGCTGCGACGAAGTTTCCGCGCGAGTTCCATCCCGTCCGTTCCTTTCATCATGATGTCGAGACATAAAAGATCGTAATGTGCGCCGGCCGAAAGTTCAGCATCCAGCCTGTCGGCCGATTCAAAAGCGGATACTTCAAAACGGAGATTCATCTTCGTGAGAATCTCCTTACAGAGCATGACAAGCTCTTCCCGTATGTTTTTTTCATCTTCACAGATCGCTAAACGATACATTTTTTCACGCCTCACCCGTTGATATTTTCCGCAGGCCGCCGCCGCGGATTTCACACTGTCTATTCGATAAACATCGCGTCGCCGTAGGAAAAGAAACGATATTTCCTTCGGACCGCGTCCTCATAGATCGAAATCATCTTCTCTCTGTCGTAGAGAGCCGAGACGAGCATCAGCAGCGTCGATTTCGGCAGATGAAAATTGGTGATCAGTGCATCCACCGCCTTAAAGCGGTAGCCGGGATAGATAAAGATCCCGGTGCTGCCGTGTCCGGCGAGAACCGTACCGTCCTCTGACGCCGCACTTTCCAGTGTTCTCGCGGACGTCGTTCCCACGGAGATAATCCGTCCGCCGTCCTTTTTCGCCCGATTGATGAGAGCCGCATTTTCCTGCGTCACGGAGTACTCCTCAAAATGCATCTGATGCTCTTCCACCACCTCGCATTTTACCGGCCGGAATGTTCCGATGCCCACATGAAGTGTCACATACGCCAGCTTTACGCCTTTTTCACGCGCCTTCTGAAGAAGCTCCTGCGTAAAATGAAGGCCGGCCGTCGGTGAGGCAACAGATCCTTCTTCCCGGCAGTAGACTGTCTGATACATCTCTCTGTCCAGCGCCTCATCCTCCCGTTCGATATACGGAGGCAGAGGAATATGCCCGTTTTCCTCCAGCCGGTCGTGAAAATCTCCGTCAAAGAAAAATTCCGCGATACGCGTTCCGTCTGCGCCGTAGTCGAGAATCTCTGCGGACAGTGCCCTGCCCGGCTCCGTACAGAAATCGACTGTCGAACCCGGCTTCAGTTTTTTACCGGGCTTTACCATCGTCTCCCAGCAGTTTCCTTCCTTTCTGCGGATCAGAAGAAACTCCGCCTTCGCGCCCGTATCTCTCTTTACGCCGAACAGTCGGGCCGGCAGAACTTTGGAATCGTTCATAACCAGACAGTCACCCGGATTCAGATAATCGACGATGTCAAAGAATTTTTTATGGTAAACCTCATCCGTCTTCCTGTCGATCACCAGCAGACGCGCTTCATCTCTCTTTTCCTCCGGATACTGAGCGATCAGCTCCGGAGGAAGATCATAATCAAAATCTGTGATATGCAAAACTTATCTGACCTCGATTCCTGTGTAATAGTACTGAAGGATCTGCCTGTAAGTGAATCCGAGATTCGCCATCTGCTGCGCTCCTTCCTGTGACATGCCCACACCGTGTCCGTAGCCTCTGCCGTTGATGATCAGCACATCGGAATCATCGTCAAACATGACTGCAGACGCTGCGGATGTGCCGGAAGACGCCGCGGAAAATACGGACGTCCGGCCTCCGTCTCCCAGAGCCGTCATTCCTTCCAGTGTTTTCTGCGTCATACCGCCGGCTGACAGCACGCTTACCGTCTGTCCCAGCGTTCCTGAACCGAGAGAGCTGATTCCGTAATAAGTGCCGCCCTGAGACGGAGACGTTCCGCCGCCGATGAGTGTGCCGCCCTCCGTATCGAAGGTGAAATTGCGCGATCTCAGAGACGTGCCGAGAGCAGAACGGATATTTTCCTTTGTATAAGTGACGGAATCGCGGGAGCCGTTGACCGTCACCGACGCCACATAGCCGGATTCATTTATCTTATCGATGGTGATGCTTTCCACCGTTCCCAGACCTTTTGAAGCGAATGTCTGGTTCAGCTGCGCTCTCGTCAGACGCACCGTCCATTCATCTGCCGGCGAATATTCATCGACGATTCCTCTCAGATAACCGAGAGGCGTCACCCAGGCATCTTCACTGTTTTCCGTATGGCCTCCGCTGTTTGCAAAGTAGAACGCCGCCACCGGTTTTCCCTCATAATAAATCACTTCGCCGGCTGTCTCATCGACCGCCTGATTTGTGCTCGCATATTCTCCGTCCGCTCCGGAATATACCTCACAGTGAGTTGTGGCGCACATATCAAATCCCTGTGCGCTGTGTGTGCCCTTGCCGGTCAGCGCATAGCTGCGGACAGCCACGGCCTGTGCCTTGAGTGCCTCGATATGACTCGACTGGCCGATTTCAGCGTGGACGACACCCCTCACATAGTCATCGAGTGAAAGATAGTTTATGATATTCATCTGCCCGGACGGATTGATATAAGGGATCATACCGCCCCGGTAGCTCTTTCCGTCGAACGTCACTGTTCCTCCGGAAGCATAGCCGGCCGCCGCGATGCATTCCGTACCGTCGCCGCTCAGAACGGCGAGCTGGCGGCCGCTGCTGTCTGTGACGGAAATTCCGCCCTCTGCAAGGTGAAGGATCACCTGCGATACGCCTCCCAGATCTGTGTCGGTGAGACTGATCCGGTTGTCTCCCGCTTCTGCGATGATCAGACCGCTCCCGGTATCCGATGTGACGACTGCCGTCGTCTGTGAAGAGCCGTAACGCAGTCCGATTTTGATGAATTCATCGGTTTCCGCCCCTGCAGCGGCGGGGCACATGGCAAAGATCACGGCAAACAGGAGAAGCCATGCCGCACTTTTGCGTAATATCTTCATACTTTAATCCTCCTCTGTTATCTTTCTGATTCCCAGATGCCGGTATGCGGCATCGGAAACCGTTCTTCCCTTCGGCGTTCTGTTCAGAAGTCCCGTCTGGATCAGATAGGGCTCATAAACATCCTCTATCGTAACGCGTTCTTCTCCCAGCGCCGCCGCAATCGTTTCGATTCCCACAGGCCCGCCGCGGAAACGTTCTATGATGAGCGTCAGAATCTCTCTGTCCAGGCTTTCCAGCCCCAGATCGTCGATACCGAGTGCCCGGAAAGCTTCGTCCGCTATCTGCGGATCGATTCTTCCGTCTCCACGGACCTGCGAAAAATCGCGTACCCGCTTCAGGACGCGGTTAGCCACTCTCGGCGTGCCCCGGGAACGCACAGCCATCCGGCGGATGGCCTCTTCTTCCGCCTCCACGCCGAGAATTCCGGCTGAGCGGTGCAGGATTTTCATGAGATCCTCCGTCGAATAGAGTTCAAACTTGCTGATGACGCCGAACCGGTCACGCAGCGGAGCCGACAGACTGCCCGCCCTCGTCGTCGCGCCGATCAGCGTAAAATGCGGGATATCAAGCCTTAAGGATCTGGCCGAAGGCCCTTTTCCTATGACGATATCGATCGCATAATCCTCCATCGCCGAATAGAGCACTTCCTCCACCGAGCGGTTCAGACGGTGAATTTCATCGATAAACAGAACGTCGTTTTCTTCCAGATTTGTAAGTACGGCAGCCAGATCCCCCGCCCGGTCGATGGCGGGTCCGGATGTGATCCGCAGACTGACATCCATTTCATTGGCGATGATGCCGGCCAGCGTCGTCTTTCCCAGACCCGGAGGTCCGTAAAACAGAACGTGATCCAGCGGCTCGCCTCTCTGTTTTGCCGCCTCGATGAAAATCTCCAGATTGGAACGCACGGTATCCTGCCCGATATAGTCTGACAGACGCTTCGGCCGCAGGCTTACCTCGATTTCCGCATCTTCCTCCGTAAATCCCGATTTTGTGATTCTCTCCTTTTCCAAAATACAATACCTCCGCCTGTTTCCGACTGCAGAGCCTCTTTCTGCAGTCTCTCAAAACCCGCCGTTCTGCCGTTTTGCCGGCAGATCAGAGACGGGAGATCTTTTTCAGTGCGGCGCGGATATATTCCTCTGCGGAAGCATCCTCAAGGCCGCAGAAAGCGACAGCTTCCGCCGCCTCACTCCGCGAATAGCCGAGAGAGACGAGCGCTGCGACGGCCTCCGAAACACTGTCCGTCAGACTTTCTCCGCCGGATACCGCCGAAGTTATTCCCTTCGATTCAAACGTCATCCCTTCGATTTTGTCACGCAGCTCAAGGACAATTCTCTGCGCCGTCTTTTTTCCGACCCCCTGCGCTCTGGAGAGCGTATCCGGATCGTTAAAGACGACAGCCTTCTGAATCTCATCCGCGGTCAGAGACGAGAGAATCGAGACAGCCGCCTTTGCTCCGATTCCGCTCACCGTCGTCAGGAGACGGAACAGAGACAGCGACTGCCTGTCGTCGAATCCGTACAGGCTGACTCCGTCTTCTCTGACGATCATCGCGGTATAAACGGTTACCTCTCTGCCCGGCGGCGCGGCACAGGCGGCTGACAGTGACGGCATGATGATTTCATAGCCGATCCCGCCGTTTTCGATGACGACTCCGCCTGCAGACGTTTCCGCCACCGTTCCTTTTATATAATGAATCATATCTTCCCCTTTTCAGCCGGTTCAGCCGCGGATAATCCTGAAATTTCCGCCGGCAGCCGACTTCGCTCTTTTGGATCCGGAATGCTTTTTTTCCGCCTCCAGCGCTCTTTCAATACAGGCTGCCATACCGCAGGCCGACGGCGACGAATTCGCATGGCAGACGGCGACAGCCAGAGCATCCGCCGTATCGTCCGGTTTCGGCACTTTTTCCAGTGACAGCAGCGCTTTTACCATCTGCTGTACCTGCTTTTTTTCCGCCCTTCCATAGCCGGTAAGAGCCTGCTTGATCTGCAGAGGCGTATATTCCGAAATTTCAACTCCGGAATTGACACAGGCGAGTACGGCCACTCCTCTCGCCTGTCCGACATTGATCACCGTCTTTGCATTCGTATTGTAAAAGAGCTCTTCGATCGCCGCCTCCTGCGGCTGCCATTCGGCGATGATATCCATGAGAGAAGCATAAAGAAACTTCAGCCGGTGAGGCATGGGCGCTCCCGCCTCTGTCGAGATACTGCCGTAATCGCACACAGAAAAGCGGTTTCCTTTTTTGTCGATGATGCCATAGCCCATCAGGGCATATCCCGGATCAATCCCCAGTATTCTCATCCGTTCTTTCCGCCTCCTCTTTCTCAGTATTTTTCCCGCTGTATTCCTTTTTCCGGAAAAATCCAATCGTCATAAATTTTATCACACTCCGTCCGAAATATCCCCCGCCCGTACCCGCCCGTGCCATCCGTTTTTTCGGAGAAAATTTCTGCTGTATCCCGTTTTTCCCTCTTCGGAAGAAAAAGAATTCCCGCCAATAACGGTGTTAAACGTTCCGCAAAAAAGGTATAATCATAGACAGGAAATC
>CALXIZ010000130.1 GCA_944388495.1 uncultured Clostridia bacterium
CAGTGCGGGTTCAGAGCGACGCAGATGACAGCGGCCTTGGAGGAGGGACCGTAGTCGTGGACGGCACAGGAGATCACTGTCTCGAAAAGATCATATTCGAGCAGAACGGCACGAATATCTTCCATAAGCTGTCTGTCGGCCGTTCCCATCAGAAGATCCGTATTTTCACGCAGAGCCGTCAGGCCGGACCACAGGATGAATACGGTGATCAGCAGGCCGGCGATGCCGTCGACCGGAACGCCGGTGCGCGGAGCGGCCAGGAGCGTAAAGATCGTCAGAGCGGTGATCAGCATGTCGGCATAGGCCTCGCGCACGGCGGCCCGCAGGGCGGAGGAGTCGAGGGAGCGGTTGACGCGGGTGAGATAGAGGATCAGAAAGGTTTTGACCAGGACGGAGGCCAGCGGAACGAGAAACATCGGAAGTGTGACAGTCAGCGTCTCCGGTTCCATGAGCCTCTGTACGGAACTTTTTCCTAAAGAGACGGCGGCGGACAGAATGATCAGGGCGATGAAGAGACCGCAGAGGTATTCCGCCCGGCCGTGGCCGAAGGGATGGCGGCTGTCCCGGCCTTTTCCGGAGATGTGGAATCCCAGGATCGTGATGAAAGAGCCGGTGCAGTCCATGAGATTATTGAAGCTGTCCGCTATGATGGCGATGCTGTTGCTGGCCGTTCCCACGGCGAATTTCAGCAGAAAAAGCGCGCAGTTTCCGGCGACTCCGAAAATTCCGGCGCGCCGCCCGCAGTTGACGCGCGCATTTCCGGAAGCGCGGCAGGCGCAGGTATTTTTGTTTTCCATTCATTTACATTCCTTTCCGAAAATTTTTCTTAAGACAGTAGATGCCGGATGAAGACAGAATGTGTCTCATTTCTGAATTTCCGTCCGGAAGAAATGATCGGCGCAGGGCGCTGAAAAGACAGCTGCGCCTTGACATTGCGCTCGTCTGCGCATATACTAAAGAAGATAATTTGATCATCAAACAATCGTAAAAACGGAGAATACCGGAGGATAAAAAATATGGAAAACGGAGTACCGCAGCTCAGCACGAAAATTACAGAGATGCTGGGCATAAAATACCCTATTTTTCAGGGAGGAATGGCCTGGGTTGCAGATGCATCCATCGCAGCTGCTGTCAGCAACGCGGGCGGACTGGGAATTATCGGATGCGGTCCGTGGGATACCGACACGATTCTCGCTCAGGTGAAAGCCTGCAAGGAGAAGACGGATAAGCCCTTCGGCCTGAATATCATGCTGATGTCGGAATATGTGGACGACATCATGCAGATGGTTCTCGATGAAGATATCCGCGTCGTGACGACCGGCGCGGGAAACCCGGGAAAATACATCCCGAGACTGAAGGAAAAAAATATCAAAGTCATTCCGGTCGCAGGATCTGTAGCCATCGCCAAGCGTGTGGCGAAGGTGGGAGCGGATGCGGTCATCGCGGAAGGCATGGAAAGCGGCGGACATCTGGGAGAGATCACCACGATGGCGCTCGTTCCTCAGGTTGTGGACGCCGTGGATATTCCTGTCATTGCAGCCGGCGGAATCGGCGACGGACGCGGCTTTGCAGCGGCATTCATGCTGGGAGCCGAAGGCGTCCAGATGGGAACGCGTTTTGTTACGGCAAAGGAGAGCAATGCGCATCAGGCATATAAAAATGAAATTCTCAACGCCAGAGATTCTTCGACGGTAGTGACGGGCAGAAGCACGGGTCACAGCGTTCGTGTCATCAAAAATAAGCTGACCAGACAGATGCTGCAGCTGGAAAAACGCGGAGCGGATCCGGAAGAGATCATGAAGCTGGGAACGGGTGCACTGCGCAGCGCGGTAGTGGACGGCAATGTGGAAAGAGGTTCCGTCATGGCGGGACAGATCTCCGGACTCGTAAAGGAGGAGCAGACCGCGCAGGAAATCATCGAAGACATCATGAAGGATGCGGCCGATGTATTCCGGAAGAGAAATGTCCTCGCACAGAAAAACTTCGGAGCGTAGTCTGTGGAGCACAGACGAGGCCTGTGATTCATATGCGGAATGCGTCGGAGGGCTGAAGAGGAAAACGGTCGAAGAAGCAGTTTGTAGAGAAAAAAGACGGAAAGAACGGTACGGAGGCTGTTAAAGTATGAAAATCGCTTGTCTGTTTGCCGGCCAGGGTGCGCAGTATCCGGGCATGGGCAGAGATTTATACGAAAAATATGAAGAGAGCCGTCGGGTATTTGACGCTGCGGGAGAGAAGATCCGCAGCCTCTGCTTTGAGGGCTCGGCGGAAGAGCTGAGAATGACGGAAAATACGCAGCCGTGTGTCTATACGGTGACGATGGCTGCCTATGAGGCATTTCTCGCGGAATTTGAAAAGAACAAAAAGCCGGATGCGGAAATCACGGCTATGGCGGGATTCAGCCTGGGTGAATACGCGGCGCTGACGGCAGCCGGCGTCATCACGGACATAGGCACGGGCGTGGAGCTCATGGAGTGCCGCGGAAGGTATATGGGAGAAGCGGGCCGCAATGAAGCGGGAGAAAATATCGGAACGATGGCGGCGGCGATCGGCGATCCGCAGAAGGTCCGGGAATGTGTGGAAAAGGCGAGAGAAGACGGAATTCTGGTGGCGGCCAATATCAATGCGCCGACGCAGACGGTCGTGTCCGGGGATGTGGATGCGGTGGCCCGTTTTGCTGAAACGGCAAAGGAAGCGCGCCTCAGAGTCACGCCGCTTTCTGTGGGAAGCGCTTTTCACAGTCCGATGATGGAGCCGGCTTCGGAAAAGATGCGCAGTCTGATTCTGACAAAGGAAATCCGTCCGACGGATTTCCCGGTATATTCCAATCTCACGGCCGGACCGATTTCCGAATACCGGAAGGGCGACGGAGCCGGAGTGTCTGATTCACAGACGGAAGCGTCATCCCGCGCTCCTCAGACGGCGGAAGATATCGCCGACGCTATGGCACTGCAGCTGATGAGTCCGGTTCAGTGGGTAAAGACTGTGGAAAATCTGAAGGCTGCCGGTGTGGATACTGTCATCGAATTCGGTCCGGGCAGGACGCTGTGCGGGCTGGTCAAAAAGATCGATAAGGGAATTCAGACGTATCATGTCGAAAATGCAGAGACGCTGGAGGAAGTTCTTGCGGCTCTCTGCGAAAAGTAGGCGGAAGCGGGAGGAAAAGTCATGTTAAAAGGAAAGAGTGCGGTCATCACCGGAGGCGTGCGCGGAATCGGCTTCGGCATTGCCGGGGAATTCGCGAAGCAGGGCGCGGATCTGATGCTCTGTTACCGCAGCAATGACGAAGCTGCAGAAAAAGCGCTCGCACAGCTAAAGCAGTACGGAACGAAGGTTATTCTGGCGAAAGGCGATGTATGCGATGAAAAGTTTGCAGAGGAATCGATAAAAAAGGCGGCGGAAGCCTTCGGCCGGGTGGATATTCTGGTCAACAATGCGGGCATTACGAATGACAAACTCATTCTGAGAATGTCAAAGGATGATTTTACGAAGGTGATCGATACGAATCTGGTGGGAACCTTCAATTTCACAAAATATGCGGCCGCTCACATGAGCCGGAAAAAGTCGGGCAGAATCATAAATCTCTCGTCTGTCTGTGGTGTGCGCGGCAATGCGGGCCAGGCAAATTATTCCGCTTCCAAAGCGGGCGTCATCGGTCTGACACTGTCGAACGCCAAGGAGCTCGGGCGCAGAAACATTACAGTCAATGCCATCGCGCCGGGATTTATCGATACGGATATGACGATGGCTCTTTCGGAGAAGCAGCGTGAGCTGGTACTGGGCCAGATCAGTCTGGGACGGTACGGCAGCGTGCAGGATGTGGCGAAGACGGCCGCATTCCTGGCTTCCGACGATGCGGCTTATATTACCGGACAGGTGATCGGTGTCGACGGCGGCATCATCATGTAGATTATTACATCGCTGCAGATGATCCGGACGATCCGGAGAGCCGGCGGAAATATTTCCGCCCTTCTCCGGCCGCCGCGGATTGCTGCAGACTGTTACAGAGATATTCAGGAGGAAAGGACAGATATGGCAGACAGAAGAGTCGTTATTACCGGAATGGGCGTCGTCGGCCCGGTCGGAAACAACAGCTATGATTTCTGGGATGGAATCCGTCACGAGGTGAACGGAATCGGACAGATCACACATTTTGATACGACGGATCACAAAGCCTGCATGGGCGCGGAGGTCAAAGATTTCGTCTATCCGGACAAGAGAGCGGCAAAGAGACTGGATCTTTCGTCTCAGTATGCTCTGACGGCAGTCAGAGAAGCGATGGAGGACAGCGGTCTCAAAGCGGGCGAAAATGTGGATCCTTACCGCTTCGGCGTCATCGCCGGAACGGGTATCGGCGGCATCATGACGCTGGAAAAGGAGACGAAAAAGGCAATGGAGCGCGGCGTTTCCCGGGTATCTCCGCTGATGGTAACGATGACGGTGCCGAATATGGTGGCAGGAAATATTTCCATCGAAACGGGTGCGAAGGGCATTTCCATGGGTGTGACGACGGCCTGCGCCACAGGAACACATGCGATCGGCGAGGCATTCCGCTATCTGAAGAGCGGCGCTTACGACGCCATGATCGCAGGCGGAGCGGAAGCTTCGTTTGCAGACGTCTCATTTGCAGGGTTTGCGAACATGACGGCGCTTTCCACGAGAAAGGATCCGAACCGCTGTTCCACACCGTTTGACAAGGAAAGAGACGGGTTTGTCATGGGAGAAGGCTCCGCATTCCTGATTCTGGAAGAGCTGGAACATGCAAAGGCGAGAGGCGCTCACGTCTATGCGGAAATCGCGGGATACGGAGCGACTTCCGACGCATATCACATCACGATGCCTGATCCGGAGGGCGAGGGCAATGCGAAGGCGATGCAGATGGCGATCGAAGAGGCGGGTATCCGTCCGGAGGATATCAGCTACATCAACGCACACGGAACGGGTACACCTTACAACGACAAATTTGAGACGAATGCCATCAAAAAGGTCTTCGGCGAAGCGGCATACAGAATTCCGGTCAGCTCCACAAAGAGCATGATCGGTCATCTTCTCGGTGCGGCCGGCGCGGTAGAGGCATTTATCTGCGTGAAGGCGCTGGAGGACGGATATATTCCGGCCACGATCAATCTTGAGGTTCCCGACGAGGAATGCGATCTCGATTATGTTCCGAATAAAGGCAGAAACGCCGATCTGGAATATGCACTGTCAAATTCTCTGGGATTTGGCGGCCACAACGGGGTTCTGATCTTCAGAAAGTGGAAAGAATGGTAGAAGAGGAGCATCCGTTATGGCACTGATGGACAGAGAACAGATCAAAGCGGTCATTCCTCACAGAGATCCTTTTCTTCTCATCGATGAGATCGAATCCATGGATGAGGAAAAAGGAGAGATCACGGCGATAAAATATGTAAAAGAATCCGAATATTACTTTGAAGGCCATTTTCCGCAGAAAAAAGTGATGCCGGGTGTTCTGATCGTCGAGGCGCTGGCGCAGGCCGGAGCTGTGGCGATCCTGAGCCGCGAGCGCTTTCAGGGAAAGCTGGCTTATTTCGGAGGCATTAAAAATGCAAAATTCCGCAATCAGGTAGTACCGGGAGATACGCTCCGCCTGTCCGTGACGATGGAAAAACTGGGTTCCAGAGCCGGAACAGCCCGCGGAACGGCGGAAATTCTGCCGCAGGGAGACGGTGCTGCACAGGATAAGACGCGGATCGCCTGCCAGTGTGATATAATGTTTGTGATCGGATAAAAAGGCCGCCCGCAAAACCAGGCGGCCGGAAAAACCACCGGATAAAAAGGCAGGAGTGGAAGAGATGCTGGACAAGGATATGTATTATGTGAAAAAGCTGAAGAAACAGCTTCTGAGCATATTTAATATGGTAATAAAGACAGAGGAACATGCGATGAGAGAGACAGCGGAGGATAACGAACTTTCCGTTTCGGAGATTCACACGCTGGTGGCTGTCGGGCGGAAATCACCCAAGACAATGAGCAGCATCGCGCAGGAGCTTCTCATCAATGTCAGCACGCTCTCCATCGCCATCAACAAACTGGAAAAAAAAGGATTCGTCACGCGTATCCGTGATGAAGCTGACAGAAGAATCGTGCGTATCAGTCTGACAGAGAAGGGCGCAGAGGCGCTGGCACGTCATGAACAGTTCTATTTCCGCGTGGTGGACGAAGCGATCCGGGACATGGATAACGGACAGAAGCGCCTGCTTATCCGTTCCATGGATCACATGCTTAACTTTTTCGAATCACAGCTGTCCTCCTGCGAAGCGGACGGAATCGGTGAAAAAGAAATGCAGAAAAACTGACAGGCCGGAATACGAAAAACATACGGAAAAACCGGAGAAATCGGAATGATATGCTCCTTTACAGCGAACGGCGAAAAAAACGCGGAAACGCTGTGGGAAAAGCATGTCAGAATTCCGGTTTCTCCGTTTTTTTTGCCGTATTTTTCTTTTTCCTCTGTTTTCCGATCCGATATCGGATTTCCTCCGTTTTGTATACTTTAAAAAAAAACAGTCATACTAAAGACGGAAACGGACGTCAGCCGCCGGACAGATGTCTGTATTTACAGAAAACGGAGGAAGTGAAAATGAAAGACTTTATCGATACGAATCGTTTTACGAAGCAGGAGCTTCTGGATATCGTGGAACTCTCGCTCGCGATAAAAAAATGTATCCGGAACGGATATTATCCGCCTCTTCTGAAGGACCGGACGCTGGGAATGATCTTTCAGCAGTCGTCTACGAGAACCCGCGTCTCCTTTGAGACGGCTATGCAGCAGCTGGGAGGCCATGCGCAGTATCTGGGGCCGGGTATGATTCAGCTGGGAGGCCATGAGACGATCGGGGACACGGGAAAGGTTCTGTCGAAGCTCGTCGACATTATCATGGCCCGCGTCATCGAACATGATTCTGTCGAAAAACTGGCGGCGTCCTGTACGGTTCCCGTCATCAACGGAATGTCGGATTACAATCATCCGACACAGGAGATCGGAGACATCTGCACCATAGCGGAGCATCTGCCGCAGGGAAAGCGTCTCGAAGACTGCAAGGTGGTATTTGTCGGCGATGCGACACAGGTATGCGCATCTCTCGGTTTCATCACGACGAAGCTCGGCATGAGCTTCTGCCATTACGGCCCGAAGAAATTCCAGCTCAGCGGAGATCACAGAGCGATCATGGATATGAACTGTCAGATATCCGGCGGCCGGTATCTGGTGACGGACGACCGGCAGGCGGCCATGCGGGATGCGGATTTTGTGTATACAGACGTCTGGTACGGGCTGTATGAAAATGAGACGCCGAAGGAGGAACGGATACGCCGCTTCGGTGATTTTCAGGTTAACCGTGAGCTGATGCAGATGGGAAATCTCGGCTGCAGATTCATGCATTGTCTGCCGGCTTCGCGCGGCGAGGAAGTGACAGACGAGGTGCTGGACAGCGACGCTTCCATCGCTTTTGAACAGGCAGGCAACCGTCTGACCGCCATGCGGGGTATTCTCGTCTATCTGATGCGCGGACGGCAGACGTATACGCCGCTTCAGCGCGCAGCGGCAAAAGAAGAGCTTGACCGTTTTCTCGGAGAGCGGATCTGCGGCGGATACCGCGAAGGATCAGGCGGGGAAAAAAGGATGTGATGAGAGATGGGAGAGGACAGAAAGAAATTTAAGCTCACCAGCGCCGTGCTGGCTGTCATCTGTGTCGTCTTTGTGGCGGAGGCGGCGGCTCCTGTGGCGGCTATCGGAAATTCCCAGTATTTCTGGTGGATTTTCATGATGATCGCGTTTTTACTGCCCTACGGACTGATTGCCGCTGAGCTGGGGACGACATATGACGGAGAGGGCGGCATTTATGACTGGATTTCCAAAGCGTACGGACGCCGGATGGGATCGAGGACCGCGTGGTATTACTGGGTCAACTTTCCGCTGTGGATGGCGTCTCTTGCAGTTCTTTTTCCGGAGATTATCGGAAAAGTGTCGGGCGTTGAGATCAGCGCCTGGCTTTCGCTTATCATACAGCTTGCCTTTATCTGGATCGTCGTCGTCATCAGCTTTTATCCGGTTTCCGACAGCACCTGGATTCTGAATATATCTGCCTGCATCAAGCTGCTGCTTGCCGTCAGCATCGGCGGCCTGGGAATTTACACGGCGCTGACAGAGGGAGTGGCGAATGAGTATACGCTTTCCTCTCTGCTGCCGTCCTTTGATCTGGACAGTCTGGCTTTTATTTCGGTGATTCTGTTCAATTTTCTGGGCTTTGAGGTCATCTGCACCTATGCGCCTGACATGCAGAATCCGAAAAAACAGATTCCGGAAGCGATTATCGCCGGAGGAATCGTGATCGCACTTATTTATATCTTTTCGGCCTTCGGTATAGGCGTGGCGATCCCGACGGAAGAGATTTCCGCCAGCTCGGGGCTCATCGACAGCTTTCAGCTGCTCCTGGGCGGATCGGGAGGAATTCTTCTCATGATCGTGTCGGTTCTGTTTCTGCTGACACTGTTCGGAAACATGATCTCCTGGTCTTTCGGCGTCAACAGTGTAGCGGCGTACGCGGCCGACAGAGGCGATCTTCCGAAATGTTTCGGCAGAAGAAGCGGCAGAAACGATATGCCTGTGGGAGCTGCCGTCATGAACGGGATACTGGCGTCGGCCATCGTCATCATCGGCGCACTGCTGCCGGAGTCAGATCTGTTCTGGAGCTTCTTCGCTCTGAATCTCGTCATGCTTCTCGTCTCTTATGTCATCATGTTTCCGGCCTTTCTGAAGCTGCGGAAAACCGACGGAGATACCGAAAGGCCGTTCCGGGTACCGGGCGGCAGAGTGATGCTCACAGTGATCACTTATGTACCGATGGTACTTCTCATCATTTCCATCATCTTCACGGCGGTTCCTTTCAGTCTGGATTATGAGACTCTGACGGAAGTGCTTCCGATCACCGTAGGCACGGCCGTCTCTCTCATCATCGGAGAAATTATTATCAGAATGCTGAAAATTCCGAAAAATACGGAAAGATAAAGGAGGAAAATTATGGCACAGAGAATTTCCGATTCCACACCGAGACAGGACGGCTTCCGCATGCCCGGCGAATTTGAACAGCAGGCAGGCATGTGGATGCTCTGGCCGGAGCGCAGCGATAACTGGAGAAACGGAGCAAAACCGGCGCAGGAGGCTTTTGCGGATGTGGCAAGGGCGATATCAGCTTTTGAACCGGTGACAGTATGTGTTTCTCCGGAGCAGTACCAAAACTGCCGCGCAAAACTGCCGCCGGAAATACGTGTGGTCGAAATGAAGAGCGATGATGCGTGGATCCGCGACTGCGGGCCCACATTCGTGACAAACGATCAGGGAGAGATCCGCGGCGTCGACTGGGAATTCAACGCCTGGGGCGGTCTTTATGACGGACTTTACTTTCCGTGGGATAACGACGATCAGGTGGCGCAGAAAGTCTGCGAGATCGAAGGGATCGATTCCTATCGCACGGACGGCTTTGTTCTGGAGGGAGGCTCCATCCACACGGACGGAGAGGGGACGGTGCTCACCACGGAGATGTGTCTTCTCTCCGACGGCAGAAATCCTCATATGGACAGACAGCAGATCGAGACGATGCTCGGAGAATATCTGAATATCGACAGAGTAATCTGGATCAGAGACGGAATCGATCCTGAGGAGACAAACGGCCACATCGACGACGTGGCCTGCTTCATCCGTCCGGGCGAGGTGGCCTGCATCTGGACGGAGGATCGGGAGCATCCGTTTTATGAAGCGGCGCAGGCGGCGTATGAGACACTCTGCAGTGCCATCGACGCAAAAGGCAGAAAGCTGAAGGTTCATAAGCTTTGTCTGACAAAGGAGCCGGTATATCTGAAGGGAGCCGAAACCATAGATGCCGTGGAGGGTACCGTTCCGAGGGAAAACGGAGAGGTCTGCATCGCATCCTATATGAATTTTACGATCGTCAACGGCGGAGTCATCGTTCCGCAGTATGACGATGAGAACGACAGGCTCGCTCTCGAACAGATCGCGCAGATGTTTCCGGAAAGAAGAGTCGTCGGTGTATCCACAAAAGAAATCGCCTACGGCGGCGGAAATATTCACGGCATCACACAGCAGCAGCCGGTGCCGGTGGTGAGAAACTGATACGGAGAGCGGAAGCGGAGGAAAAAATGTCACGGATTGTAATCGCGCTGGGAGGCAATGCTCTCGGAAAAGACGCTTCGGAACAGAAAAAGAAAATCAGAGAAGCCTGTCCGTCGCTCGTCGGTCTGATCGAACAGGGACATGAGATCATCATCAGCCACGGAAACGGACCTCAGGTGGGCATGATTCAGACGGCCTTTGATACTGCGTCGAATCAGTCGGAAAAAATCCCGCCGATGGAACTGACGGAATGCACGGCCATGAGTCAGGGATATATAGGCTATCATCTTCAGCAGGGAATCGCCAGAGAACTCAGAATTCAGAAGATGCCCTGGCACGTGGCGACTGTGGTGACGCAGACGCTTGTGGATGGCGATGATGCTGCTTTCCGGAATCCGGAAAAACCGATCGGAGCTTTTTATACAGAAGAGGAGGCAGAACAGCTGAAAGAGAAGTATCCGGACTTTGTCTTCCGGCAGGATTCCGGACGGGGATACCGGAGAATGGTTCCGTCGCCGAAGCCGGTGGATATCGTGGAGAAAGCATCCATCCTGAATCTTCTGGATAATGAATATATCGTCATCGCCTGCGGAGGCGGCGGAATTCCCGTTGTGCGCGATGAAGAGGGCGATCTCGCAGGTGTGCCGGCTGTCGTGGACAAGGACTATGCGTCCGCAAAGCTGGCGGAAGCCGTTGGGGCGGAATATCTGTTTATCCTGACGGCGGTGGAACGTGTCTGTCTGGATTTCGGCCTGCCGTCAGAGCGGGAAATTTCTGAGATGACGGCGGATGAGGCGGAAAAATGGTGCCGGGAGGGCCAGTTTGCTCCCGGCTCTATGCTGCCGAAGGTAGAAGCGGCTGTCGCCTTCGCCCGGGCGAAGAAGGGCAACCGGGCGGTTATCGCTTCTCTGGAAAAAGCGCCGCTGGCCATGCGGGGCGAGAGCGGCACGGTGATTACGGCGGAACAGTGACTCACGCACTCTTTTCGCTGAAAAAAGAGATTCGCATGATCGTGAGAAGCGGTTTAAAAAACCGGAAGAGACAGAAAAAAACATCAGATATCGGCAGAGGAAGAATTCATGAAATCCTGCGGCAGAGAAAGCTCAGAACCGTGTCAGCTCTTACGGCTCTGAGCTTTTTCTCTGAGAAGGCAGAGAGGAGTTTCACGTGAAACAGAACGGACGGATGAAGGAGATGAAAGAACGGTCTGAGGGAAGCGAAGCGGCGTAATGGCAGGGTGTTTCATAATTTTGCTATTTGACGGCATGGCTCAAACATAATAAAATCATAATCGGAAAATATGCAATCGGATAACAGGAAAAAGGAGGAGTAATATGAGACATTTGCTGCGTCCTACCGATTTTACACGGGAAGAGATCGGTGAACTGATTGAAACGGCGCAGGATATTCAGGCTCATCCTGAAAAATATGCCCACGTCGCCGACGGAAAAAAGCTGGCGACCTGTTTTTATGAGCCGAGTACCCGTACACGTCTCAGTTTTGAGTCGGCGATGATCCGGCTGGGCGGGAGCGTTCTGGGGTTTGCCAGCGCGGATTCGTCGTCTGCTTCAAAGGGTGAGAGCGTGGCGGATACGGTACGCGTCGTCGGCGTCTATTCGGATATCATAGCCATGCGCCATCCGAAGGAAGGAGCTCCTATGGCGGCTGCCGACAAATCGCCGGTTCCGATCATCAATGCCGGGGACGGCGGACATCAGCATCCGACGCAGACTCTCACGGACCTCCTCACGATCAAAGCGGAAAAAGGCCGACTCTCCGATCTGACTATCGGTCTGTGCGGCGATCTGAAATTCGGACGTACGGTTCATTCTCTCATCACGGCGCTGATCCGCTATGAAAATATCCGCTTTATTCTGATCTCTCCGGATGAACTGAGGGTTCCGGATTTTGTCCGCCACGATGTCCTGGAGAAGAACGGGATTCCTTTTGAAGAGGTCGATGATCTGGAAGAGGCGATGCCGAAGCTGGATATTCTCTACATGACCAGAGTGCAGAGAGAGCGCTTCTTCAACGAAGCGGATTATATCCGCCTGAAAGACAGATATATTCTCGACCGCAGCAAGATGAAACTGGCGCCGGAGGATATGATCGTCATGCATCCGCTGCCGCGTGTCAATGAGATTTCCGTCGAAGTGGACGATGATCCGCGGGCGATGTATTTCAGACAGGCAGAGTACGGCGTCTATATCCGGATGGCACTGATCATGAAACTTCTGGGACTGGAGGCACCGAAATGTTAAATATCAGCGGAATCGAAAACGGCTATGTCATCGATCACATCAGGGCGGGAAAAAGTCTCGTCATTTACGATCTGCTGAATCTCGCCGAGTATGACGGGCAGGTGGCAATCATCAAAAATGCCCGCAGCAAAAAACAGGGACTGAAGGATATCATCAAGATCGAGGGACTGGTGGACATGGATCTGAATCTGCTGGGCTTTCTTGACGACAACATCACCATAAATGTGATCCGCAACGGAGAAATCATCGAAAAGCGGAAACTGACGCTGCCGGAAAAAATCATCGGCCTGGCGAAGTGTAAAAACCCGCGCTGCATCACATCGGTCGAGCAGGGACTGAAGCATGAGTTCATACTCACCGATCCCGAAAACAGAGTATACCGCTGCAGATACTGTGAGGAAAAGTATGAGGAGGAGAACAGATAAATGGATTTAAAGGGAAGAAATTTTCTGAAGATAAAAGATTTTACCCCGGAGGAGATCACTTATCTCATCGATCTGGCGGCCGATCTCAAGGCGAAAAAAAAGGCAGGGGAACCGGTGGACATGTTCCGCGGAAAAAATATCGCTCTGATCTTTGAAAAGACAAGCACACGAACCAGATGCGCATTTGAGGTGGCCGGGTATGATCTCGGCATGGGAGTCACCTATCTCGATCCGTCCGGTTCGCAGATCGGCAAAAAAGAGAGCATCGCCGATACGGCAAAGGTACTCGGCCGCATGTTCGACGGTATCGAATACCGCGGATTCGGACAGGAAATTGTGGAAGAGCTGGCTGAGCATGCCGGTGTGCCGGTATGGAACGGTCTGACGAATGAATCTCATCCGACACAGATTCTGGCGGACTTCCTCACGATCCGCGAGCATTTCGGCCGCCTGAAGGATATCCGTTTCACCTATATGGGCGATGCCAGATATAATATGGGGAATTCTCTCATGGTGGGCTGCGCAAAAATGGGAATGCACTTTACCGCCTGCACGTCGGAAAAATACTTCCCTGATCCGCAGCTGGTAAGATACTGTGAGGAACTGGCATCTCAGACCGGCGGCAGCGTCCGGCTGACGGAAGATCCGCAGGAAGGAACGAAAAATGCGGACGTGATTTACACCGATGTCTGGGTATCCATGGGCGAGCCGGATGAAGTATGGGCGGAGAGAATCAGAGAGCTCCTTCCGTATCAGGTAAATAAAAAGATCATGGAAAATGCGGGACCTCAGTGTGTCTTCATGCACTGTCTGCCGGCCTTCCACGATCTGAACACCGTGATCGGCGCCGAAATCGGGAAAAAATTCGGAATCAGCGAGATGGAAGTGACGGACGAGGTTTTCCTGTCTCCTCAGTCCATCGTCTTTGATGAAGCGGAAAACAGGATGCATACGATCAAAGCCGTGATGGCAGCGACGCTGTGATATATCATGTGAAAATTACCGTGTCTCACGGCGGAGAAAACCGCTTAGAACGGAATCTCTGAAAATATATTCTGAAGTTTAAGCTGATGACAGACTGATACGGCGGAAAGGAATGAATATGAGAAAAGCATCTGTGGAACTGAGAGTGGCATTTGCGGATCTGGACGGCATGCGGGCCGTATATCATACGAATTATATCAAATGGTTTGACCTGGCCCGTACAAAGCTGTTCCGGGAGGCCGGATTTCATATGGAAAAATGGGAGGAAGGAGGAATCCTGCTTCCTCTGGTGGTATGCCACTGCGAATACAAAGAAGGAGCCGTATTCGACGATCCGCTGAAGGTGACGGCCGAGGTGCAGGAAGTGAAGGGAAAAGTCGTGACTCTCGTCTATGAAATTGAAAATCTGAATACGGGGCGTGTCATATCCACAGGGCTTACGAAGCAGGTCTTCTGTGACGAAAATTCAAAATCCTTCGTACTGCAGGAAAAATATCCGGAGCTTTACCGGAATCTTATCGATTAGAAAAAAGAAAAAATCCGGACAGAAAAATCCGCTGAAGTCCTGCGCGGCAGAAAAAAGCGGCGGGAGATGAACCGGGAAAAAATGTAACGCAAAAACAGCTGTCTTCCTCACCGGAGACGGCTGTTTTCCGTTATCGGAGCAGGAAACCGCAGAAGTCCGGCCACAGTATTTTTACGTTACTTTCTACATAATTCCGATCGATCTATGCTATACTAATTGAGAAAACAGACTTATGGATACGGGACTCCGGCGGAACCGGACGGACAGGAAAAGAGGAAAATGATCCGGAAGGTGAAGAGGCGGAAAAATTCCCGTTTGTGGTGAGAGGTAGCAGCAGAGATGAAAAAACTGGGTATTATTTTCGGGGGAAGGTCGGAGGAACACGAAATTTCCAGAATGTCGGCGGTTTCTGTCATCCGCGCGATAGACCGGTCAAAATATGAGATCGTCCCTATCGGTATTACGAAGGACGGAAGATGGTATCTGTATGACGGACCGGTAGAAAAGATCGCGACGGGGGAATGGGAAGCCGAAGCGGTGAAAGCTCTGGCGGAAAATCCGCAGAAGTATGATTTTTCCGTCGTCGGCGCCGGAGGAAGAACTCTCTGCGATGTGATCGACTTTGCACTGCCCGTGGTACACGGTACATACTGTGAGGACGGGAAACTCCAGGGACTTCTGGAAATGGCCGGCATTCCTTACGGAGGCTGCGGCGTTACGGCGTCGGCAGCCGCGATGGATAAAATTATAGCGAAAGAACTGTTTATCAGAGCCGGAATTCCGGTATGCCCGTATGTGGCAGTCACATCAGAGGAGCTCCTCCGGGATCCGTCAGGTGTGGCCGCCCGCATCGAAGAGAAGCTCGGATATCCGGTCTATGTCAAACCGGCGAATCAGGGCTCGAGTGTGGGCATCTCAAAGGTTGAGGATCACAGTCAGATTCTGAAAGCGCTGAATTATGCCGCGGAATTTGACAGACGCCTGCTGGTGGAGAAGGGACTGTCCTGCAGAGAGATCGAGACGGCTGTTCTGGGAAGAGGCGGCAGTGTCAGAGCTGCTGTGACGGGCGAAATTATCGCTACAGAGGATTTTTACGATTACGACGCGAAATATGTTGACGACGGAAAACCGAAAATGCAGATTCCGGCTGATATTCCCGCGGAAATGTCGGAGAAGATCCGTGAGTATGCGGTAAAAGGCTTTCAGATGCTGGACGGAGAGGGCTTTGCCCGCTGCGATTTCTTCGTCGACCGGGATACCCGGGAAATTTATCTGAATGAGATCAATACGATTCCGGGATTCACCTCATTCAGCATGTTCCCTCTGCTCTGGGAGCAGGCCGGCTCTGCATATCCGGATACAATCGAAAGGATCATTGAGTTAGGTTATGAAAGATATTATGCTGAGAATCATCGGCAGACAGATCGACAGAAATGATGAAGTGGCCGATGAAACGATCGAATTCATGACAGAAGGAAAAGCTTACAGAAAAGGAGATTCCACGTATATCGTCTATGAGGAGAGTGAGATGTCCGGCATGCAGGGCGTAAAGACGACGCTTCGCATCGACCGGGACGGTTCCGTGCGCATGAAGCGCTTCGGAAGCGGCGTCATGCTCGATACGGTGATGGAATTTCATCAGGGAAAACGTTTTAACAGTCTTTACGAGACGCCGTTCGGCGTCTTTGAAATGGAGGTTCTGACAAACAGCGTCGTCAATGACCTGGAACCGGAGAAAATTACGGGAAATCTCTTCATCGATTATGAGATCGCGCTGAAAGGACTTTCCGAGACGAGAAGTCTGCTCAATATAGAAGTGAGCGACATATCCGGCCAGCCTTCTGCGGAGAATCAGGCCTGTCCGAACTGAAGACGGCGCAGCGAATCCGAAAGAGAATAAAAAACACGCACACGCGTATCTGCAGACGGTCTGTCCAAAACGGACGGTACACAGAGCTTCTGTACGGAAAAAAGAACTGTTCAAAAAAAGAGTTAGCGTATAGAGTATAGAAAGTGGCTTGATTTTGGGAAATAATTTTGTTATTCGTTATCGCTTTATATATATCATTACGTATCAGGGATTTTTGTAAGGAGGACTGGTAAATGAAAAAAAATGAGCTCATCCGGCTCAGCGGTGTCGTCAAGAAGTTTGACGATGAAATCGTTCTGAAGTCGCTTGATCTGTCTGTTGCTGACGGGGAATTCGTCACACTGCTCGGCCCGTCGGGCTGCGGAAAGACGACGACACTGCGGTTGATCGGAGGTTTTGAGAAGCCTGATGAAGGAGATATCTTCTTCGGCTCTCAGAGGATTAATGATGTCCCGCCGAATAAGAGAAACATCAATACGGTATTTCAGAAGTATGCGCTTTTTCCGCATCTCAATGTGGAACAGAATATCGCATTCGGGCTGAACATCCGGAAAGTGGACAGGAAAGAGACGAAGCGCCGCGTCGCGGAAATGCTGGAGCTCGTCAATCTCAGAGGATTTGAGAAACGTTCCGTAACATCGCTTTCCGGAGGCCAGCAGCAGCGTGTCGCTATCGCGCGAGCTGTCATACAGCAGCCGAAGGTTCTCCTTCTGGACGAGCCTCTCGGAGCGCTCGACCTCAAGCTCAGAAAAGAGATGCAGGTCGAACTGAAAAAGCTGCATGAGACACTGGATATGACATTTATCTACGTCACCCATGATCAGGAGGAAGCACTGACCATGTCGGATACCGTCGTCGTCATGAATCAGGGCGAAATTCTGCAGCAGGGGACACCGATCGACATCTATAACGAACCTGCCAATGCCTTTGTGGCCGATTTTATCGGCCAGAGCAACATCATACCGGGCATCATGAGGCAGGACCGGGTGATCGAGTTTCTGGGAACGGTATATGACTGCGTAGACACCGGCTTTGCCCGAAATGAGCCGGTAGACATCGTCATCCGGCCGGAAGATCTTCTTCTCATCGACAGAGATGACAGATCCGTTCAGCCGGCGGACCGCCTTCTGAAGGGCAGAGTGCAGACCTGTCTGTTCAAAGGCGTCCATTACGAGATGCTGATCGAAACGGAGGGCTTCACATTTATGGCAAATTCCACCGTGGCCTGTGAAGTCGGTTCCGAAAAATATCTCGATATCGACCCGGACAACATACATATCATGAAAAAGAGCAGCATCGAAACGGTGACAGAGCTCGAACACAGAAGAGAGCTGGATCCTTCCGAACCGGAGGAGGAAGAGGAGGCGGAAAGATGAGAGGAAGCAAGGCATTTTCCTATCCGTATATTCTCTGGCTTCTGCTGTTCACCGTTGTGCCGCTTTTTATCGTGATCTATTTTGCGTTCACGAATGATGCCGGAGAGTTCACTTTTGACAATTTTTCCTACATGTCTCTGTATGCGGTTGTCTTCTGGAGATCCTTCCGTCTGGCGATCATCTCCACGGTGATCTGCCTGATACTCGGATATCCGCTGGCCTATATCATGTCCAGACTGAAGAAAAAACATCAGACGATCGCCATGATTCTGATCATGCTGCCGATGTGGATGAATTTCCTTCTGCGGACGTATGCGTGGCTGACGATTCTGGAGAATAACGGGCTGCTGAATAATTTCCTCAGCTGGCTGCATCTGCCGGAGATTGCGATTATCAATACGCCGGCAGCCGTGGGACTGGGTATGGTGTATAACTATCTTCCGTTTATGATTCTGCCGATCTATACGTCGCTGACGAAGACAGATCAGTCTCTGATCGAGGCGGCGAAGGACATGGGCTGCAGTGAACGGCAGGTATTTACGAAGGTCATCTTTCCGCTGTCCATCCCGGGCGTGCTGTCCGGAATTATTATGGTATTCGTACCGGCGGTGAGTACCTTCGTCATCTCAAAGATTCTCGGCGGCGGCGCAAATATGCTGGTCGGAGATCTGATCGAGATGCAGTTCCTCGGCGGAGCCTACAATGCGAATATGGGAGCTGCCATTTCTCTCGTGATGATGGTTATCATTATGATATTCATCTGGCTCACCGGAAAGATCGATAAGAACGGTGACGGAGAAGGGAGTGTGCTGCTGTGAAGAAATATATCGGAAGAATCTACATGGTGCTCATCTTCCTGTTTATGTATGCACCGATTTTCCTGCTGATGATCTTTTCCTTCAACAGCACGAAGAGCCGTTCCGTCTGGGGCGGATTTTCGCTGAGATGGTATAAAGAACTGTTTCAGGATTCAGAGATCCTGCATGCCATCCAGGTAACACTTCTGGTGGCGGTGTGCGCGGCGGTGATCTCCACGATCCTGGGGACGGCGGCGGCTCTGGGTATTTTTGCTATGAAGAAACGGCCGCGCAGGCTGATGCTGACGCTCAACAATGTTCCGTCGATGAATCCGGACATCATCATGGGTGTTTCACTCATGCTCCTGTTCATCTTCTTTGCGCAGACACTCCACATGGATTTCTTCAAGCTGGGCTTCGGCACGCTTCTGCTCGCTCATATCACTTTTGATACGCCGTATGTTCTTCTGTCTGTCATGCCGAAGCTGCGCCAGATGGACAAGAGACAGTATGAGGCGGCTCTCGATCTGGGAGCGGGTACCGTACAGACATTTTTCCGCATCATTCTGCCTCAGATCTCGACAGGTATCGTGACAGGAATGATCATCGCTTTCACATTGTCGATAGACGATGTGGTTGTCAGTTACTTCACCTCCGGTCCGACGTCCGAGACGCTGGGAGTTCTCATCTTCGGCATGACGAAGAGACGTATCAGTCCGGAGATCAACGCACTCTGTACGCTGATGTTCGTCTTTGTCCTTCTTCTTCTCATCATCATCAATCTGCGTGAGCTTCGCGCCGAAAGAGAGAGGGAAAGGAGTGAAGAGAGATGAAATACGGGAAAAGAGTAATGGCAGCCGTTCTGGCCGCTGTGCTGCTGCTGACGATGTGCATCGGTCTTTCCGCCTGCGGTTCGTCAGATCCGGAAAATACGATAAACGTCTTCAACTGGGGAGAATATATCGATCCGGAGCTTCTGGATCAGTTTGAGGAAGAGACGGGCATCCGGGTCAATTATACGACGGTGTCCACCTGCGAGGAAATGTATGCGAAAATCCGCAGCGGCGGCGTGTCTTACGATATCGTCGTGCCGTCGGACTATATGGTTTCCCGCATGGCGGAGGAAGGCATGCTGGAGGAGATAGAATGGGATAATGTTCCGAACGCACAGTATATCGACGAGGATTTCCGGAATCCGGAATATGATCCGCAAGGAAAGTACTCGGCTCCGTACCAGTGGGGAACGGTAGCCATCATCTATAATAAGGATATGGTGGATGAAGAGGATCTCGGAGGATGGGATATTCTCTGGAACGAGAAATATGACGGCAATATTCTCATGTTTGATAATTCCAGGGACGCCATCGGCGTCGCTCTGAAATATCTCGGATATTCGTATAATACGACGGATGAAGATCAGATCAGAGAAGCCGCCGAGATGCTGAAAAAGCAGAAACCGCTCGTTCAGGCCTATGTCATGGACCAGATATTTGACAAGATGGAAAACGGAGAAGCGGCTATCGCGACTTACTATGTCGGAGACTATTATCTGATGATTGACGAGCTGGGAGAGGACAGTGAAGTCGATCTGGGCTTCTATATCCCGGAAGAGGGAAGCAATCTCTATGTGGATGCTCTCTGCATTCCGAAGGGAGCGCAGAATAAAGAGGGCGCGGAGGCGTTCATCGATTTTCTGCTCCGTCCGGAAGTCATGGCGCAGAACACTGAGTGGATCTGTTATTCCACCGCTGAAAGCGCGGCCAGGGAACTTCTGCCGGAGGAGATGCGGGATAATGACGACATGTATCCGACGGGAGATGCGCTCGACCAGTTTGAGACGTATATCAATCTTCCGCAGAATATCCGTACGCTTTATGACGGCCTGTGGGTGCAGATTCTGAGCTCTTAGACGCGGAAAACACAGAGAATCTGCCCGGCTGAAAAAGCGGTAAAAGCGGTAAAAAAGAAAAAAGGGAGAGTGTCCCGAAAGTCATGAAATGGCTCGAAGGGATACTCTCCTTCTGTTTTTTTCAGCTTTCTGCCGCGTGCAGAGGAAAAACAGAAAAAGAAGTCTTATCACACTCACCGCAGCAGCTGAATGGCGTCCCTCAGCGTCCGGACGCCGGCCACTTCAAGGCCGGCAGGCGGTTTCAGCCTGACGGCATTCTGCTTCGGCAGAATGATACGTGAAAAGCCCATGCGGGCGGCTTCCTTTGCGATCTTGTCCGTATGGCTGACGGAGCGCAGGTCGCCTGTCAGGCTGATCTCACCGAGACAGAGTGTCTTTCCGGAGACGGAGATGCCTTTGCGCGAGGAATAGACGGCGAGCGCGACGGCGAGATCGGATGAGGTTCCTTCGGGACGGATGCCTCCGACGATATTGACGTAGACGTCCTGAGAAGAAAGAGACACTCCCGCGCGCCGCTCCAGAACGGCCAGGATCATGTTCAGACGGTTGTAATCGATGCCGATGGAAGTTCTCCGCGGAAATCCGGCGTTGGCAGCAGCCGTCAGAGCCTGAATTTCCAGGATGAGGGGACGGGTTCCCTCGTAGGCGGCTGTGGCAACGGAACCCTCCGAAAAATCGGACATCTCTTCGATCAGCGTTTCCGAAAGATTGGATACCTGGCAGAGCCCTTCCTCCCGCATTTCAAATGCGCCGATTTCATTTGTCGTACCGAATCTGTTTTTCAGAGAGCGGAGAATACGCAGATCGCGGCTTCGTTCACCGGTAAAGTACAGGACGGTATCTACCAGATGCTCTACGATTTTCGGCCCCGCCAGATCTCCGGATTTGGTGACGTGAGCCACGATAAGGACAGGCATGCCGCTTCCCTTTCCGATTCTCATCAGCTCGTTTCCGCAGACGCGTACCTGGGACACTGTTCCGGGAGCCGAATCGAGCTCGGAGGAATACATCGTCTGGATGGAGTCGATGATGAGAAATGCAGGTCTGATTTTTTCCTGCTGGATTACGATATTTTCCATGTTTGTCTCGGAGAGAATATAGAGAGTGTCAGGTATCGAGGAGCAGATACGGTCAGCCCGCATTTTGATCTGTTCTTCCGATTCTTCTCCGCTGACGTAGAGAACCGGGCCGCAGGATGCGGCGATATTCGCGGCGGCCTGCAGGATCAGCGTCGATTTGCCGATGCCGGGTTCACCCGATATGAGCGTGAGAGAGCCTTTCACCAGGCCGCCGCCGAGAACCCGGTTAAACTCTTCGATTCCCGTGTCGATGCGGTCGCGTTCGCCGGAATGTACGGAAGCCAGCGGAGAAGGGCGGCTGAATGTCCGTCCTCCGTCAGCTGAAGAAGAAGCCGATGTTCCCGTCCTGCGGCGCCTGTCTTCTGATTTCGGCAGAGCTTTTTCCTCTGTCATCGTATTCCAGGCGCCGCAGATACACTGTCCCATCCACTTCGGGCTTTCATAGCCGCATTCGCTGCATACGAAGACAGTCTGCGCTTTTTTTGCCATGGTCAGTTCCTCCTGTCCGGATCCGGACTCTGTCCGGTCTGCTGATCCGGGGCTGTCTGCCGTTTCGGATCAGGCTCCTGTGCTCTGGCGGATTTTGCGCTGACGCCCGGAATCTGCATAAATGTGTCGGAATCATCCGGGACATCCGCGGATCTGATATCTGCGGATTTTTCGGGTGCGGTATGGGAAGGACTTTTCTGGCGGGAGGTTTTCTTTCCGTTCTTTCTGCGCTCTGCGGCAGAAGCCGTCGCCTCCTTTTTCAGCTCAAACCAGAAATTGCTGCCCTGATTGAGTTCGCTTTCCACACCGTATTGTGCCCCGTGAAGCAGAAAGATCTGTTTGACGATGGAAAGGCCGAGTCCCGAACCCTTCGATGTGCGGCTGTGATTACTGCTGGACTGATAATATCTGTCCCAGATGGAGTCGAGATCCTTTGCGCTGATTCCCTGTCCCTTATCTATGACTTCGCAGCGGACGCAGTTTTCCTTTTCGGTGATCCGGACGGTAACCTCCTTTTCGTCGCTCGAATAGCGTATCGCATTGCCGATCAGGTTGGAGAAAACCTGATAAATTTTTTTCTCATCCGCCGGAACCGTCGTATCGCCGGAGGCTTCGAGGGAAAAACGGAATCCGTCCTGCTCCGCGTGCAGAGAAAAGCTCTCGATCGCCTCAGAGGCCACTTTTTTGAGATCGGTCGGAGCGGGATCGAGCGCGTCGACACCGGCCTGCATTTTTGACAGAGAGGTCAGGTCGTTGACGAGCATGTTCAGACGATCCGCCTCGTTGATGATCACCTGCAGATGGCGGTTTCTCTTTTCCGGATTGTCACCGGAAAGATCGCGGATCATTTCGGCATAAGATTTGACCATGGTCAGCGGTGTCTTCAGATCATGAGACACGTTGGCGACCAGATCCTTCTGGAGCTTGTCCGATTTTGAAAGCTCTTCCGCTGCATAGTTCAGCGTGGAGGCCAGTTCTTCCGTCTCCGCGTAGCCGGTGCCCTCGAAATGTATGTCGTACCGTCCTTCCGCCAGTTGCGCGGCGGATTCCGTAATGCTGTTCAGCGGACGGGCGAGCCGTCTTGATATGACCAAAGACATGATGAGCCCGATCAGAACGGACAATATGGTGACGATGATGAGCATTTCGGCGAGAATATTGATCGTCGTGCTCACCGGTGTCAGCGGCGAGTAAATGAAGAGGTACGTGTGTTCCCCGCTCATCCTGTCCGTCTGAAGGATGGAAGCGTAGATCATCGTCTCCGTCTTTCCGGGACCGACTGTCTGCTTTGCGACGACGGATTTTACGTTTTCACTGAGCTGAGCCTTCAGAACAGACGTATCATAGCGCTGAGCAAACTGATACATCCTGTTTCCGAGAAAAGAAGGCATATTATCCCAGCTGTCGATAGAGATCGAAGCGCTTCCCTGGTCGATCTGTATGTACATGTCGGATTTTGACGTCAGACTCAGCAGCGTATCCTCATAATCATCCGTACCGAAGCTCTGTTCAATGGCATCAGCCGCATTATAGAGTTCCTGAATTTTCATCTGCTGATAAAAAGTCTGCAGAAAAAAAATCTGCAGAATCCACAGAATCATCAGAATGACGACAGAAAAGGCGGCGAAATACTTGAATACGCGGTAATAGATCGACCGGCTCTGTGCGGTTCCCTCTGATGAATCGTTTTTATATCTATATCGAAGTTTCAAATTTGTATCCAACTCCTCTGAGAGTAACGATCATATCTCTGTACGGTCCCAGATTGTTTCTGAGATTTTTTATATGCGTATCGATGGTTCTGTCGTCTCCGAAGAAATCATATCCCCACACATCCTGCAGAAGCTTATCGCGGGAAAGGGCGATATTTTTATTTTCCACGAGATAAAACAGAAGATCATATTCCTTGGGCGTGAGATCGATTTTCTTTCCGTCGACCGAGACACTGCGGCCTGCGGGATCGATCGTGAGTCCGCCGAACCTGAGAATCTCGGGGAGAGTATCTTTTTTCGCGGCGCGCGATCTGTTGAGCACCGCATTGACACGTGCCATCAGCTCTTTGGGGCTGAAAGGTTTCGTTACATAATCGTCGATACCGAGTTCGAATCCGAAGAGCTTGTCATATTCCTCTCCACGGGCTGACATCATAATGATGGGAATATCCTTTTCCTTTTTTATCTCCTTGCAGGCCGAATAACCGTCCAGCTTCGGCATCATGATATCCATGATGATCAGGTCAAAATTCTCGATTCTGCACAGAGAGACAGCTTCTCTGCCGTCTGCCGCCTCTGCGACCTCATAACCTTCAAATTCGGCGTATTCTCTGACGACCTCTCTGATTTTTTCCTCATCGTCCACGATTAAAAGCTTTGCCATCCTGGGACACGTCCTTTCTTTAAGTCTGTATCTATTCTGAATCCTGAAATTTAGCCGGGTAAAAAGGCTTCCGCACGGTGCGGAAAGCCGTCTCCATATAATCAGTAATAATATAACATGATTGTGAAGGCAATGTGAGAAAAAGTTGACCCTTCGAAAAAAACAAAAAAAATCCGAAAAAATTACGAAACATATAAAATGATATTGACAGATAACATACGATGAAGTATCATAAATGGTTTATTTATTGACTAAGCGTTTCGGATGATGTATACTGCTCTTAACAGGAGGCGCAGAAAATGTTTATGATAGGAGATAAGGTTGCATATCCGATGCACGGCGCCGGCGTAATCGAAGGTATTGAAGAGCAGACAATCCTCGGTACGCCGAGACGTTATTACGTGCTGAGACTTTCTCACAGCGACATGAAGGTGATGGTTCCGGTAGAAAACTCCAGCCAGGTAGGCGTCAGATATATTGTCGGAGCCAGTGATATCGATGATGTCGTATCTGTCCTGCACTCTGATTCCACCCCTATGTCCGATAACTGGAATAAAAGAAACCGGGAGAACATGGAGAAGCTCAAGACCGGTGATCTGAAAGAAATCGCAGAGGTGGTCCGCAATCTTCTGCGGGCGGATCACCGCAAGAAACTTTCGACGGGCGAGAAAAAAATGCTCAACAACGCAAAACAGCTGTTGCTCAGCGAATTTGTTCTGGTGAAGAATATTTCTGTCGACAATGCGGACCGGATGATCGAGGATGCTGTAATGGAAGGCATCAGCGGTTAGAGAACCGTCTTCACCCGATATACAGGGAAAAATTTCGTTTTTTTGTCCAGGCTGCGGATTGTCTCAATCGGCAGCTTGTTATATTATAGAACTTATTAAACACCGTAAAAGGACGGAAAATCCGCGGAGGAACGGTACTTTCCGCGATTCCGGCCGGAGATTCCGCTGTCCTTGACGGTTCTGCAGAAAGGAGGTGAAGACATGTTTAAAAAACTGTTCAGATGGATCTTTTCTCTTCTGGGTATGGCCTGCGGAGCCGGCATTTTTTTCGCAGCGACTTATCTGATAAGACTCATTCCTTCGGCGCCGGGGATTTCCCAGCTCTGGTACTTTATTCTGTGTGCCGTATGTATTGTAGTCACCGGACTCATTTTCTTTCTTATCGCTCCGCATGTGCAGCGAGGCGGCGAGCAATTTACCCGGGAACTGGATGACAATCTGAAAAAAATACCGGTTCATGAGTTTATCTGCGGAACGGCAGGTCTGATTCTGGGACTGCTGATCGCTTTTCTCATCAGCAGTCTGTGGAGAGGATGGTCCGTTCCCGTAATCGGTTCCGTTCTGTCTGCCGTCGTCTACATATTTCTCGGATATACAGGCATGTATATCGGAAGGAAAAAAGCGACCGACATCATGCTCAATACCCGCCAGCTTTCCGCGTCGCGGGGGACGAGAGCATCGAGAAACAAGTCTCCGGCGCAGGGACAGGCTCCTCCGAAGATTCTCGATACCAGCGTCATCATCGACGGAAGAATCGCGGATATCATGAAGACAGGGTTCATCGAGGGAAGAATTGTCATACCGGAATTCGTGCTTGTCGAGCTGCGCCATATTGCCGATTCCTCCGATTCGCTGAAGCGGAACAGGGGGCGGCGCGGTCTGGACATTCTGAATAAAATACAGAGTCAGTACGGCGTGGAGATCTATAATACGGATTCCGAAAAATCACTGAACAATATTCCGGAGGTGGACGCAAAGCTGCTTCAGCTGGCGCAGCTGATGAACGGAAAAGTCGTGACAAATGATTACAATCTGAACAAGGTCGCGTCGATCAAGGGCGTTTCCGTGCTGAACATAAATGAACTGGCCAATACACTCAAGCCGGTCGTGCTGCCGGGCGAGGATATGGATCTGACGCCTGTCAGAGAGGGAAAAGAAAACAGCCAGGCTCTCGCTTATCTGGATGACGGCACGATGATTGTCATAGAGGGCGGCCGGAGATATATCGGCCAGGAGATTACGGCGACCGTCACGAGCGTGCTTCAGACGTCGGCGGGCAGAATGATTTTTGCAAAACCGAAGCATGGAAACTGAGACCGGAAAAAAGGGAGGCTATTCCCGGAGACTCTGAAAAAGAAGAGCGCCGGAAGCGGAAAGAGCCGGGGAATAACGGGAGAAAGATGCAGCAGGGCGGAACGGACAGGAGGAAGGCTTCATCCGGAACGCCTGCATGAAAGGACGCGGTTTCGAGCAGCCGACGTCGGTTTTTCAGGTGAGATTTGAAATGTATAAAGAAAAGAAAGTAAGTGTGATTATAGCGGCCGCCGGCTCCTCTATGAGGATGGGCGGCGTCAATAAACAGTACATCGAGATCGGCGGAATATCGGTTCTGGCCAGATCGGCCAAGGCATTTGAACGGAATGCCTATACCGATGAAATCATCATCGCGGTACGTCCCGGAGATGAGGAAAACTGCAGACAGTCGGTGGTGGAAAAATACGGGCTGAAAAAAGTCACGGCAGTCATAGCCGGAGGGGCGGAGAGACAGCTTTCCGTGATGAAAGCGCTGGACAGCGTCTCGGAGGACGCCGGGCTGATTCTGGTTCATGACGGGGCGAGACCTTTTGTGACTCAGCGTCTGATTCATGATATCATCGATGCCGCGGACAGAGAGGGAGCTGCTGTTCCGTGTGTCGAGGTAAAAGACACGATCAAGATGACGGAGAACGGTCATGTGGCGGAGACGCCGGAGAGATCGCGTCTGCGTGCAGTTCAGACGCCGCAGGGATTCGATGCCGCGCTTCTGAGAGAAGCGTACCGCAGAATTATCGGGGAAGAACACCGTGTCGTCACAGATGACGCTTCGGTCGTCGAAGCTTACGGCCGTGAGGTGGCTGTGGTGGAGAGCGATCCGGCCAATGTCAAGATCACGACGCCGGACGACGTGCGCAGCGCGGAACTCATGACATCCAGAGAATCGGACACGAAGATCCGCTTTCCGGAGAGAGCTGCGGCGGAGACGGAGCAGAATACAGGCGGCGGAAACGGCGGCGCGGACAGAAACCGCGGAGGATCAGCCGCGGAATCTGTCTATGAAGGCCTGAAATCGATGTTTCCGCGCGTCGGCCTGGGATGTGACGTCCATGCTTTTGCCGAAGGGCGCAGGCTGATGATCGGCGGTGTGGAAATTCCTCATGAAAGAGGCCTCGAGGGACATTCGGATGCGGATGTTCTGGTTCATGCGGTGATCGATGCACTTCTCGGCGCGGCGGGCCTGGGAGATATCGGAAAACATTTCCCGGACAGCGATGAAAATTACCGGGGAATCAACAGTCTGGTTCTTCTCGGGCGGACGGCGGAGCTTCTGAAAATGCAGGGATTCCGTATTATCAATATCGATGCGGTAGTCATCGCACAGAGGCCGAAGATATCGCCTTACACGCCTCAGATGTGTGAAAAAATGGCAGATGTGTTGAAAATATCGCCGGCACAGATTAATATTAAAGGTACGACTGCCGAGCACCTGGGATTTACCGGAAGGGAAGAGGGCATCGCGGCACAGGCTGTCGCCGCGGTGATAAATTAGCTCTGCCGGCAGACGGGATAAATAGTTAAGGAGAGTTACGACATGAAGATGTCAAAGATGTACTTCAGGACTCTGAGGGAGGTTCCGGCGGAAGCAGTGCTTCCGAGCCATATATTCATGCTCCGCGCCGGGCTGATACGGAAACTCGTTTCCGGCGTTTACGGATTTATGCCGCTGGGAAACAGAGTTCTGAGAAAAGTGGAAAATATTATCAGAGAGGAAATGGACCGGGCAGGCGGCCAGGAGATCCTGATGTCGGCCATCCAGCCGGCGGAACTCTGGAAGGAGTCAGGAAGGTGGTCGGCCTACGGTCCTGAAATGTGGCGTCTAAAGGACAGAAATGACAGAGAGTTCTGCCTCGGACCGACACATGAAGAGATTTTTACGGATATCATACGCAATGAGGTGAGTTCGTATCGCCAGCTGCCGGTCAATCTCTATCAGATTCAGACAAAATACAGAGATGAGGCGCGTCCGCGCTTCGGTCTGATGCGGAGCAGGGAGTTTATCATGAAGGACGCTTATTCCTTTGACCGCGATGAAGAGGGACTCGATCAGAGTTACCGGAATATGTACGATACTTATACGAGGATCTTTTCGAGATGCGGTCTTGACTTCCGTGCGGTAGAGGCGGATTCCGGCGCTATCGGCGGAAATGCCTCTCACGAATTTACCGCTCTTGCGGACAACGGAGAAAGCCGGATCGTCTGCTGTGACAGCTGCGATATGGCCGCGACGGACGAGCGGGCGGAGTGTGCTGATGCGGCTCCGTCTGAAGAGGCTGAGCTGCCGCTTCAGGAGGTTCATACTCCCGGCACGAAGACGATCGAGGAGGTGGCTTCCTTCCTCGGTCTCCCGAAGGAAAAGACGATTAAGGCGCTGCTTTATGAGACGTATGATGATGACCTCAGCGTAAACGGCTATGTGGCGGCTTTCGTGCGCGGCGACAGAGAGGTCAATCTGATCAAGATCATCAATGCTCTCAATATTCCGGAGCATGCGATCGCTTTTGCCGATGAGGTAAAGATGGCTGAAGCCACCGGCTGTGTGGGAGGTTTTACCGGTCCGATGGGCCTGAAAAACTGCACTGTCATCGTCGACAGCGAGCTTACGGGTCAGAAGAATCTGTGTGCAGGAGCAAACAGAGCGGATTATCACTGTATCAACGTCAATTACGGAAGAGATTATACCGGAGATATCGTGACGAATATCAAAATGATACAGGAAGGCGATCCGTGCCCGAAGTGCGGAGCACCTGTCCGCTTTACCCGCGGTATCGAAGTGGGACAGGTCTTTAAGCTCGGAACGAAGTACAGCAGCCCTATGGGAGCCGTCTACAAAGATGAGAATATGAAAGAACACGATATTCTCATGGGATGCTACGGAATCGGCGTCAGCAGAACGATGGCGGCGATCGTCGAGCAGTCGCATGATGATAACGGTATCATCTGGCCGGTAGCAGTCGCTCCGTATCATGTGATCATTACGGTGGTGAAGGCAAAGGATGAGACTCAGATGGCTCTGGCGGAGGAGATGGAAAAGAAGCTGGCCGCTCAGGGCGTCGAGGTGCTCGTGGATGACAGAGACGAGCGTCCGGGAGTCAAGTTTAAGGATGCGGATCTGATCGGGATTCCGGTCAGAATCACCGTCGGCAAAAAAGCGGCTGAGGGCGTCGTGGAGTACAAGCTGAGAAGCGGAGACAGCGTTGAGGAAAAAACGGCGGAGCAGGCTGCGGCAGATGCCGCGCAGCTGGTGAACGAGGCTCTCGGCGCATATGCATGACCACAATAAAGCATAAGCTCTGAATTATACAGGAAAAGGAATGTGGCTGCTTCAGCGCCGGATCGGCGGGATGCAAAAGGCAGCCGGAAAGGAGACGGAAACAGCGATGAAGAAATTTACGATCGAGATGGAAAACGGCGGAATCATGGAAGGTGAGCTGTATCCTGAAATCGCGCCGATTACCTGCGCGAACTTTGAGGAACTGGCAAATAAGGGATTTTATGACGGTCTGATCTTTCACAGAGTCATTCCGCATTTCATGATCCAGGGCGGTGATCCGGAAGGAACAGGTATGGGCGGTTCGGAGACGAAGATTCCGGGAGAATTTGCCTCCAACGGCTTCCGAAACGATCTGAAGCATACGAGAGGCGTCATTTCCATGGCGCGTTCCATGATGCCGAACTCCGCAAGTTCTCAGTTTTTTATCATGGTTGAGGATTCCCCTCATCTGAACGGGGAATATGCCGCTTTCGGCAAAGTACTCAAGGGCATGGAGGTAGCGGACGACATCGTATGGGAGCCGAGAAACTCCATGGACAAGCCTCTGCGTGATCAGGTGATGAAGCGCGTTCGCGTGGAGACGATCTGAAGCAGCTGCTGAGGGCTGTTCCGGAAAAAACGGAAGAGAAGGAAATATCAGAGCGGCCCCGCCGGTCAGGATCGAATCGTCTGACCGGCGGGGCCGCTTCTTGCGGAAAGCGCATGCGCCGAAATCCGCAGAAGATTCCGCCGGAAATACTTTTCATACTTTTCCGTTGCTCTGTATTGCGATTCAGAATATAATTAATTATTAACGGATATTCGCGGCCTCAAACGGAACTGCCGCGCGGAAAATGAGGAGAAATTTTTTTATGAAGATATATAATACCATGACGAGAAAGAAAGAGGATTTCGTTCCGATCGATGAAAGCGAAATCCGGATGTATGTATGCGGACCGACCGTCTATAACTATATCCACATCGGCAATGCGCGGCCGGCCGTCGTATTTGATACATTCAGGAGATATCTTGAATATAAAGGAAAAAAAGTAAAATATATACAGAATTTTACGGACGTCGATGACAAAATCATCAACAAATCCCGGGAAGAAGGCGTAAGCGCAAAAGAGATCAGCGAAAAATATATCGCAGAATATTTTAAGGATGCGGATGCTCTGAATCTGGAGCGGGCGACGGTACATCCGAAGGTCACCGAAAATATGGATGAGATCATCCGTTTTGTGAAGGTGCTGGTTGACAAAGGCTATGCTTATGAGTCGGAGGGTGACGTCTATTACAGTACCAGAAAATTCGGGGGATACGGAAAACTGTCGGGTCAGAATATAGAGGAACTCGAGGCCGGGGCACGGGTCGCCGTCGGGGAGTCGAAGCGTGATCCGCTGGATTTTGCTCTCTGGAAGGCTCAGAAGTCTGAGGATGAGCCGGCGTGGGACAGCCCGTGGGGGCCGGGACGCCCGGGATGGCATATCGAATGTTCCGCGATGTCAAACAAATATCTCGGTGAGACGATCGATATTCACGCGGGAGGGCAGGATCTGGCTTTTCCTCACCATGAAAATGAAATCGCTCAGTCGGAGGCTTATACAGGAAAGCCTTTTGCGCACTACTGGATGCACAATGCGTATATCACGATCGACAATGAGAAAATGTCAAAGTCAAAGGGAAACTTTTTTACTGTGCGTGATATCCTGAAAGAGTATACCGGAGAGGAGATCCGTTTCTTTCTTCTGAGCGGCCATTACAGAAGCCCGATCAATTTCAGCAGAGATCTGATGATTCAGTCACGAAACGCTCTGGCACGCATGCATCACGCGGAAGAAAATCTGAGACATCTGAAGCAGCATGGTGAAGGAGAGATGACAGAGAAGGAGAGATCTCTCTGGGAAAATATTTCATCTTTCCGCGGCAGATTTGAAGAAGCCATGGAGGATGATCTGAATACGGCGGATGCGATCAGCGCAGTCTTCGAGCTGATCCGCGAAGTCAACACCGCTGTGCGCGACGGAGCTTCCGGGGAGTTCGCCGGAAAATGTCTCGATCTGCTGAAAGAGCTGACAGGAATCCTGGGCATTCTCAGTGACGGCGGATCGGAAGAGGACGGAATATCGGAGGAAATCAAAGCTCTGGTGGAAGAACGGCAGGAGGCGAGAAAGGCAAAGAACTTCGCCCGCGCGGATGAGATCCGCGATATCCTCCGTGAAAAAGGGCTGGCTGTCGAGGATACGCCGCAGGGACCGAAGATCGTAAAGCTGTGAGGCGCGCAAAAAAGCAGAAGAACGGAGAAAGCGGTAAAGGAGAAAAGGAACAGTAAAGATGGATATCAAAGAACAGGCTTTAAAAAAACACAGAGAATGGGGCGGAAAGATCGAAGTGATCTCGCGTGCAAAGATCGAAAACAGAGATGATCTGGCGCTGGCGTATACACCGGGTGTTGCGGCGGCCTGCCTCGAGATCGCGGAAGATGAAAAACGGGTGTATGACTATACGAGAAAGGGAAATCTCGTTGCGGTGATCACGGACGGCACCGCTGTACTCGGACTCGGCGATATCGGCCCTTCCGCCGCCATGCCGGTAATGGAGGGAAAATGCGCACTGTTCAAACGCTTTGCGGGAATCGATGCCTTTCCGATCTGTATCGATTCGAAAGATCCGAAGGTGATCATAGAAACGGTGAAAAATATTTCAAAGAGCTTCGGCGGAATCAATCTCGAGGACATTTCAGCGCCGAGATGTTTTGAGATCGAGCAGACACTGATCCGCGAGTGTGATGTTCCCGTCTTTCATGACGATCAGCACGGTGCGGCCATTATCGCGGCGGCCGGTCTGCTCAACGCTGTCAAATTCACGGGACGGAAGATGGGAGAACTGAAAATCGCCGTCAACGGCGCGGGCGCAGCAGGCATTTCCATCGCCCGCCTGCTGCTGAAGATGAATTTCGGAGAAATTATCATGTGCGACCGTTTCGGCATCATATGGGACGGAAATCCTGAAAACAATGAACCGCAGCAGGAGATGGCAAAGGTGACAAACCGCGGCATGATGAAGGGGACTCTTGCCGATGCTGTCAGAGGAGCGGATGTATTTGTCGGAGCTTCTGTTCCGGGAACGCTGACACAGGATATGATCCGCACGATGGCTGAAGATCCGATTATTTTCGCTCTCGCCAATCCGGTTCCGGAAATCATGCCGGATGAGGCGAAAGCGGCCGGAGCGGCGGTTGTCGGTACAGGGCGCAGTGATTTTCCGAATCAGGTCAATAATGCCCTCTGTTTTCCGGGTATTTTCCGCGGCGTGCTGGACGTCAGAGCGCGCCTCATCACGGATGAAATGAAGGTGGCGGCGGCATATGCCATCGCTTCGGTCATTTCGGAAGAGGAAATGCGCGCGGATTATATCCTTCCGGATGCTTTTAACCCTGCAGTCACTGAGGCTGTGGCAAAGGCCGTAGCGGAAGAGGCATTCCGCAGCGGCGTGGCGAGAATGTGAGGCGGATGTCGGCGATGAATCAGGAAAAAGACAGAAAATACAGAAAAGAGCACGATACGATGGGCGAGGTGCTCGTGCCTGCCGACAGATACTGGGGAGCTCAGACACAGCGCAGCTATATGAATTTCAGGATCGGAACGGAAAAAATCCCGGCAGAGATCATACGGGCTTTTGCTGTTCTGAAAAAAGCCGCGGCGCTGGCAAATGTCGAACTCGGGATGCTGGACGAAGAACGCGGAAAAAGAATCGCACAGGTGTGTGATGAAATTCTGGACGGGAAACTGGACGGAAATTTCCCGCTTGCCGTATGGCAGACGGGAAGCGGCACGCAGTCGAATATGAATGTCAACGAAGTCATCGCCAACAGAGCGGCGGAGCTGACGGAGGGGAGGGTGGATTTTCATCCGAACAATCATGTGAACTGTTCCCAGAGCTCAAATGACACGTTTCCGACAGCGATGCACATCGCGGCTCTGGCAGCGGTGGAAGATCGCGTTCTGCCGGCGGTGAAAAGTCTCGCGGAGACGTTTGACGATCTGTCGGAAAAGTACGCTTCGATCGTAAAAACGGGAAGGACGCATCTTCAGGATGCAGTACCGCTGACGCTGGGACAGGAAATCAGCGCCTGGGCGGAGATGCTGAAAAAGGACGGAGAATTTATCGCAGCGGCAGCCGAAGGGCTCAGAGAACTCGCGCTGGGAGGAACGGCTGTCGGAACAGGGCTGAATGCTCACGAAAAATTCGGAGAAAGAGCGGCTGAAATCATCTCGGAGCTTACGGGCAGGCGTTTCATAACGGCGCCGAATAAATTTCATTCTCTGACATCGAAAGATCAGATCGCTTTTGTTCACGGAGCTTTCCGAACACTGGCGTCGGATCTGATGAAGATAGCGAATGATGTCAGATGGCTGGCTTCCGGACCGCGGTGCGGCATCGGGGAAATCACCATCCCGGAAAATGAGCCGGGAAGTTCAATCATGCCGGGCAAGGTAAATCCGACACAGTGCGAAGCGCTGACGATGGTGGCGGCACAGGTTATGGGAAATGATGTGACGGTAGGCATCGGTGCTTCGCAGGGCAACTTTCAGCTGAATGTATTCATGCCGGTTATCATTTATAATTTCCTCCAGTCTGCCGCGCTGCTGAGCGATGCGGTAAATTCTTTCAACGAACACTGTGCCCGCGGGATCCGGCCGGATGAGCAGCGTATAGCGGAAAATCTGGAAAAATCTCTTATGCTCGTCACGGCGCTCAATCCGCATATCGGTTATGAAAACGCGGCGGTAATCGCAAAGACAGCTCACCGGGAAGGAATTACGCTGCGCGAGGCTGCGGTTCGGACGGGGCTGTTGACACAGGAGGAATTCGACAGATATGTGAAGCCGGAAGAAATGGCAGGACTCAGGCATGGAAAATAGCCGTTCTTCAGACAGAATTCCGGGAGCGGACAGAAGCGCGGGCAAAACGGAGATCGCGCGGATAAGCACATCGGTGCTGGCCTATATCGGCGATGCTGTCTATGAGACGTGGGCGCGCCGCCACGTGTTTTATCAGGGCCTCATGAAGCCCGACAGACTTCATGCCGTCACCATAGGATATGTAAGAGCGGAGGCACAGGCGGCCGCTTTTGATGAACTCTGGGAAGAGCTATTTCCGGACGAGCAGGCGGTCGCGCGCCGGGGAAAAAATCACCGGATTACGTCTATGCCTCATAATGTCGACCTGAAGACTTACAAAAAGGCTACCGCATTTGAGGCGCTGATCGGTTACCTCAGTCTGTCCGGTGATACGGAACGGGAACAGTATATTATAGAAAAGACATTTCAGATCATAGAACACAGTCGGATAAAACCGAAGAGACACGGTAAACGTGAGTAAGCGAGGTAGAAAAATATGAGCAGAGCAGATGCTGTTTTTGTCGATATGTGCAGAGATATTCTGGATAACGGATTCTCTACAGAGGGGCAGGAAGTGAGAGCGAAGTGGCCGGACGGATCGTATGCGTATACGATCAAGCGTTTCGGTGTGATAAACCGCTATGATCTGTCCCGTGAATTTCCGATCCTCACTCTCAGACCAACAGGCTGGAAGAATGCTATCGATGAGCTCCTATGGATCTGGCAGAAAAAGACGAGTGATATCACACAGCTGAACAGTCACATCTGGGATGCCTGGGCAAAAGAAGATCATACGATCGGAAAAGCCTACGGATACCAGCTCGGGAGAAAATACCGCTTCCGGCAGGGCATTATGGACCAGGTGGATAACGTGATCTGGCAGCTGAAAAACACGCCGACGAGCCGGAGAATTCTGACAAATATCTACAATTTTGAAGATCTCGCCGATATGGGACTGGAACCCTGCGCGTACAGCATGACATTCAATGTGACGGGCAAACGTCTGAATGCCATACTCAATCAGCGGTCGCAGGATGTTCTGGTGGCGAATAACTGGAACGTCGTTCAGTATGCGGTTCTGGTTCACATGCTGGCGCAGGTGTGCGGACTGGAGCCGGGCGAGCTGGTTCATGTCATCGCCGATGCACATATTTACGACAAGCACATTCCGCTGATCAAGGAACTTATCGAAAGGACGCAGTATCCTGCACCGAAATTTGTCATGAATCCGGACGTCAAAGACTTCTATGAGTTCAGACTGGATGATTTTAAACTGGAAAATTATCAGGCCGGTCCGCAGATCGCCAATATCCCGGTAGCGGAATAGCAGAACAGCGGAAGCCGGAGGACGGAAAAACGGGAGAAAATACCGGGAAACTCCCGGCGGAAAACGGAAGTGTCCGGAGGCGGAAACGGCGGAGAAAGGCGGATGGAAAAGAGATGAAATGGATCGTGGCATGTGACCGCAGAGGCGGAATCGGAAAGGACGGAAAGCTTCTCGTCAGACTTCCGTCTGATATGAAATATTTCCGGGAACAGACGCTGGGAAAAACTGTAATAATGGGAAGAGCTACTCTGGAATCCTTCCCCGGCGGAAAACCGCTCCCGAAGCGGAGAAATATCGTGTTATCAAGCCGTCTGCCGGAAAGCAGCTCATATGAAGTATGCCGTTCTGTGGAACAGCTGCTGGAAATGGTAAAGGAAGAGAATCCTGATGACCTGTTTGTCATCGGAGGCGGACAGATCTACCGTCTGCTGCTGCCGTACTGCGACGAGGCCCTGATCACGGAGATCGATGAGATCTTTCCGTCCGATACATCTGTGCCGCTTCTGTCTTCCGATGCGGAATGGAAGTGTGTGTCAAAAAGCAGTCCTGTCTCGGAAAACGGGGTTACTTACACCTTTACAGTTTACAGGAGAATCGGAGCATGAGGGAAAAGACGAAAAGGCCGGAAGGAAAAAGACTGCGCGGCAGGGAAACATCGGACGGCAGACGGCAGACGCACAGCGAAGAGGAAATATACGGAAAACAGAAGGAAGGAAATCTCATTATCGGAAGAAATCCTGTATCAGAAGCGCTGAAAAGCGGCAGAACCATTGAGAAGCTCTATCTCCTGAAGGGAGGAGAGGGTTCTCTGAAAAAGATAGAGGGAGCTGCAAGAGACAGACATATTCCGATACACTTTGTGGAGCGCAGGGCACTGGACCGTATGGCGGACGGCGCAAATCACCAGGGGGTAGCCGCCGCTGCGGCTGATTTCGAGTACTGTGATATTGACGACATTCTGAAAAGAGCGGAGGAGCGGGGGGAAGAACCGTTTCTCGTACTTCTGGACGGAATTGAAGATCCTCATAATCTCGGCGCGATTATCCGGACTGCCGATGCGGCCGGAGCACACGGCGTCGTCATAGCCCGGCATCGGTCGGCAGGCGTTACTGCGGCGGCGGAAAAGTCGGCAGCCGGAGCGTCCGCCTATGTTCCGGTAGCGAGAGTGACAAATATCGTGCAGACTACAAAATATCTGAAAGAGCGCGGAATATGGACGGCCGCCGCTGATATGGACGGAACCTCATATACCATGGCGGATCTCTCGGGTCCGCTCGCTCTGGTAATCGGCAGTGAAGGCAGAGGCGTCAGCCGTCTGGAAAAAGAAAACTGCGATTTCTGTGTATCCATTCCCATGCGCGGCGGAGTAAATTCTCTGAACGCTTCAAATGCGGCTGCGGTTCTGATGTATGAGGTTCTGCGGCAGCGCGGAATACAGTGATCCGGGAGGCAGATGTGGCACAGGACAGCTGGGATGAAAAAATGGTAATACTGGCACATGCCGGAAACCGGGAGGCGGAAGAAGCGCTGATTCAGAAATACAAGCCTCTTGTGAAAAAGAGGGCGGCATCTTATTATATGGCGGGAGCCGACCGGGACGATGTGATTCAGGAAGGTATGATCGGCGTATTTAAAGCCATACGGGATTATGACGGAGCGAAGGGCGCCGCGTTTTCCACCTTTGCGGAGCTCTGCATCAACCGGCAGATTGTGACAGCGATCAAAGCGGCTTCGCGCTACAAGCACTCTCCTCTGAATAATTCCATGTCGCTGAGCGGAACCTTTAAAGAAGGAGATGAAAATTCCACTCTGGAGGATGTTATCGTATCCAATACGAGCGAGGATCCGGAAGCGATGCTGCTTCTGCGGGAGGATCTCGATTACATCGGCAGAAACGGAGGAGAACTGTTCAGTCCTCTCGAGAGAAAGGTATGGGATCTGTATCTTCAGGGAAAATCCTATTCAGAGATCGCCAGTCTGACAGGAAAAACGACAAAGGCGGTGGATAATGCGATCGCAAGGGCCAGAAAAAAAGTAGAGCCGGTACTGATGAAATAACGCGGAACTGTCGGAACAACAGATTTTCATGTCATAATACGGATTTCCGCCGGAAATGCATAATGCTGTGAAAGTCGGCTATTTTCCGGCGGTTTCGTTTTTTATTATGTAAGAAATATCGATATTGACAGGTATGAATAAAATGATTAGAATAGAGGGGACAGCGATGCGCTGCCTTAGCTCAGCAGGTAGAGCACTTCCTTGGTAAGGAAGAGGTCGGCAGTTCGAGTCTGCTAGGCAGCTCCAGAGTTGAAATTGTAAATCACAATCGTTGTTAAGAGGAAAGGGCAAAGCCAAAGGAGGAACAGATCAATGGCTAAGGAAAAATTTGAGAGAAATAAACCGCATATTAACATCGGAACAATCGGACACGTCGACCACGGTAAGACGACGCTGACGGCGGCAATCACGACGACGCTGAGCGCAAGACTGGGACTGGGCGAGCAGGTTGCATTCG
>CALXIZ010000131.1 GCA_944388495.1 uncultured Clostridia bacterium
GGCAGCGCTCCTGCAGTGTGTCACGGACCTGCCGCGCGGAAAGAGATTCCGGAAAGATTTTTCCGTCTTCTCTTTCAAAGGAGGGAATGCCCAGATCGCGCAGGATGCGGACAGTTTTATCGTTGGAATGAGCGTAAAGCACAGACCGTATTTTCTTTCCGGCTTCGTAATACTGAGGAATAAAATCACGGATCTGGCCGGCATGCGTCAGATTGCACTGACCGGAACCTGTGAGAAGAAGCTTCCTTCCCGTCTCCGCCATACGCTCGAGGATGAGACCGTTTCCCTTCCCGGGACGGGAAACGGCGCCGGCATAAAGTCCGGCGGCGCCTCCTCCGATGATAATCAGTTTATATATATTTTCTTCGGAAAGACGTTTTTTTTCATATTTGTTATCATTGTCATATTTCATTTTGATTTTCCACTTTTCTGATGTTCTTTTGTGTTTTCGGAATCTGCTCCTGTCCGGCGAAGAGTGCGGTGCGGAATACGGAAAGCTGTCTGCGGCCGGAAGATGCAGCTATATCGTGTACAGATCTTTATCATATCATATCCGAAATGAGCGGGCGGATTTTTTCAGAGCTTTTTTCGGTACCGGACTGTGCGGGCGAAAAAATTTGTTCGGAAAGTGAAGGAATGACATGATATATGTCTGATATATCATGTCATATGCCATTGACTTTGTACAGTGTGCACATTATTATAATAACAGAAAATTATATGTACACCATAAAAATGAATGAAGCAAGAAAAAAGAAAGCGAGGAAGGAAATGGCGCAGGTCATCAGTGCACAGGAAGCGGCAGGGATGATAGAGGACGGGGACGTTGTCGTATTTGCGGCGGACGGACTCGTCAGCTTTCCGAATGAAATCGTAGATGCCGTGGAACAGCGTTTTTTAAAAGAAGGTCATCCGGCGGGGATTACAAGTCTCCGTGCGGCAGGTGTGGGGAACTTTATCGACACGGGGGAGCATGCCTGGTGTCATGAGGGCCTGATCGGACGGACGATTTCCTCTTATCTGAGCGTCTGCCCGAAGCTGGCCAAAATGGTGGAGGATGAAAAAGTGCAGGGGTATATGTTTCCTCTCGGCCCGATCATGCAGCTCTTTCAGGAAGTGGGAAGGGGCATGCCGGGGGTGATGACGAAAATAGGACTCGGCACATTTATGGACGCCAGATATGACGGAGGAAAGCTCAATCGGCTGACGAAGGAGCAGGGAGAAGATCTCGTCGAATATATTCCGGATTTCAGGGGAGAGGAATATCTGTATTACCGGTCGCCGGGTATGGATGTGGCGCTTCTGCGCGGCACCTGCGCGGACAGACACGGAAATATCAGCTGTGAGAAGGAAGCGATCGATCTGGAACTTCTGGCGGTGGCCCAGGCTGTGAAGGCGAGCGGAGGCATCGTCATCTGCCAGGTGGAAAAAATGGTGGATCTTCACTGTATCCATCCGAGAATGGTAAAAGTGCCCGGCATGTATGTGGATTATATCGTCGTGGCGCAGAATCCCGGAGATATACCGCAGAATTTTGACCGGCGCAATAATCTGAATTATAATCCGGCCTTTACCGGTGAAAAAATCGTCGAACTGACGAAAGACAATGTCCGTCTCCCGCTGGATCATAAAAAAGTAATCGCCCGCAGAACGGCGATGGAGATCCGCCGCGGAGACCAGGTGAATTTCGGTATAGGCATGCCGACGTATGTCCCTTCTATTCTCGCGGAAGCCGGAGCGGACGACGATATCACGATGATTTCCGAGACGGGCGTGATCGGAGGCGTTCCGGGCGCGGGACGCGACTTCGGATGCCACTGGAATGCGGAAGCCTTCTGTGACCACGGAGAGCATTTCGCTTATTTTGACGGCGGAAATCTGGATGTGGGCGTTTTCGGACTGAGTGAGGCAGACAGCGAGGGGAATATCAATGTCAGCCACCTGAACGGAAAGATTTCCGGAGTCGGAGGATTTACCGATATCTCTTCCACATCAAAAAAAGTGATTTTTATCGGAACCTTTACGGCGGTGGGCATCAAAACAGAAGTAAAAGACGGAACGATCCGCATTCTCGAAGAGGGAAAATACAAGAAGTTCATCAGAAAATGCGACAAGATCTCTTTCGTCGCCGGGGAATTTCTGAAGAAACATGACAGCATCCTCTATATCACCGAACGCTGCGTGATCCGTCGTACGAAGGAAGGCATGATCCTCGAAGAAGTGGCTCCGGGTATCGACATTCAGACACAGATTCTCGATCAGTGCGATATCGATCTCATCCTGCCGGAGGGCGGGCCGAAGGAAATGGATCCGTCTCTGTTTTCGGAGGACGGATTTGAACTCTGCGGACAGGCAGAATGTTCTCCTGCGCAGATCTGATATCCGGTTCGGGTCTGTGACCATAAACGTCCGGACGGAATGTTATCATGTCCCGGAAACGGATTCCGAAGACGCAGTTTCTCTCCCGGAAAACGGTTCTGACAGACCGTTTTCCGGGTATTTTTGATCGTCGGAATCTTTTATGATGCAGGAGCGGGCGGATATGATTTTTAACGTTCTTCGCGGTTTTCACTCTGCATACCTGTTCTGCCGCGGTTTCTTTTTCCGTGTGAGAGCAGGAAAAAGCAGAAAATACAGAAAACCAGACAGACGAGAAGAGTCATCGTCCAGGAGTATGCGGGCTCTGAAAAAATCAGGACGGAAGCTTCGCGGATGTTCATTGCGCCGAAGACAGCAAAGATCATGAAGGAAATCCTGTTCAGAACACCGGTCGGCATCCGGCTGCGCAGAAACAATCCTGCGAGCAGTCCGATCAGATCGGCGAGAATCAGCCCGGCTGTACAGCCGGAGAAAACGGCGAGAGCATTTGCCGCGCTGTGCTGTGTATAGGATGCGGCGAGTGTGACGGCGGAAAGCTGTGTTTTGTCGCCGAGTTCTCCGATAAAGAAAGCTCCGAAAATAGCGGGAACCGGCCCGAACCGGCTCCGGGAGGGCATCTTTTCTTCTTCGGAATTGTCTTCTCTGAGAACAGAACAGGCAAACCAGAAAAACGCTGCAGCCGCGATTACTTTGATAATCCGCATATCCAGATATCTGCTGAGCGATGCGCCGACGAGGACGGCGAGAAGATTGAGCAGAATGGTTGCCAGCCATGTACCTGTGAGAATGTGACGTATGCGGTAGCGGCCGGCCATGGCCACCAGCAGAAGCTGAGTTTTGTCCCCCATTTCCGCGATAAAAATGGTTCCGAGAACGATCAGAAAAATTGTCATGAAAACCTCCCCCCCACAAAAGAGTAGATGTCCTGTCTCTTTAAAAATTTTATTCACGGGACAGGCGAATATGTGCAGTCGGTAATTCGGATTCCGCAGCAAACAAAAAAGACTTCTACCGCAGGAAATCCTGCGATAAAAGTCTCGTTACTTCGTAAATTATCCGGCCGTAAGGCATTATGTCGAATAAGATAACATGCGTCTGTCTCAGAGCGGTACAGTACATGCAAACTACTCCCTCTTATCAGCGCGTTTATTATACGATTCTTAATGAGAAAAGTCAATCAGAAAGAAACAGGCGGCGGACGCCGGGCAAAAGGCGTATCCGGCGGAATCGGAGAAAGCCGCGGAAAGCGCCGGGACGGTGTGCCGGACGCCGGACAGAGTAAAAATGATAAAACGGGTTTACGGGGCGGAAACGGGGGAATAAATAAAAACATATACAAAATCGGCGGCAATCTGTGTAGGATATACCGGAAAAAATATGTATAATAGAAGTTGTCCGTAAAGAACGGTTTGGAAAGGCGGTTACAGTATGAGCATTATCAATCTGACAGCAGATAATTTTGAACAGGAAGCGGTAAAGAGCGAAAAGAAAGTTCTCATAGATTTCTGGGCAGCCTGGTGCGGTCCGTGCCGGATGATCGCTCCTGCGATCGAAGAGATCGCAGCGGAATATCCGGATGTGAAAGTGTGCAAGGTCAATGTGGACGAGCAGCCGGAGCTGGCGAGAAAATTTCAGGTCATGAGCATTCCGATGCTGGTTGTGATGAAAGACGGCGCGGTCGTACAGAAGTCTGTCGGCGCACAGCCGAAGGCGTCGATCGCAAGACTGATTCAGGAAGCGTGAGCAGGCGGTAGCGATTATGAGGTATTCCTTTGAAAGCAGAGTACGATACAGTGAGATCGGCGCCGATCAGAAGCTGACACTTTTATCTCTTCTCGATTATTTTCAGGATGCCAGCATCTTCAATTCAGAAGCGGTGGGAAGAGATTTTCACGTTCTGGACAGGGAAAAGAGGGCGTGGCTGCTCTCTTCCTGGCAGATCGTGGTGAAGAGATATCCGGAATTCGGAGAACACATCAGGATCTCCACATGGCCTTACGGTTTTCGGAGTGTGTTCGGAGACCGTAATTTTCTCATGACGGATGAAAAGGGAGAAAGACTGGCCTATGCCAATTCTGTATGGGTCTATACGGATACAGAAAACGGCAGAGCGATCCGTGTTCCGGAATCGGAACGGGAAGCGTATCAGTTTTCGGAGAAACTCGATATGGAATACGCTCCCAGAAAGATAAAAATAGAAGGAACGGGACGGGAAGAAACGCCTGTTACCGTTCTGAAGCATCATCTGGATACGAACAATCATGTAAACAACGGACAGTACGTTCTCATCGCGGGCGAATATCTGCCGGGTGATTTTGAGATACGTCAGATGCGTGCGGAATATAAGAATGCCGCCCGGCTGGATGATGTGATGATTCCCGTCATCTATGAAAAGGACGGCATTTACATCGTCTCTTTATGTGCGGAGGACGGCCGCCAGTTTGCGGTAGTGGAATTCAGCGGCGGACGGGATTTCTGAAATACCGGAAAAGACGGGTTTCCGCACCTCTGCAATTCCGCAGGGCGGTACGGATCACCGGAAGTATATATACTGGAAAGGAAACATGATGATCAGGTTTGCACATTTTAATTTCAATGTACTCGATCTGGAAAAAAGTCTGAAATTTTATGAGGAGGCGCTCGGACTCAGACCCGTGAGAACGAAGGAACTGTCCAATGCGAAGCTCGTGTATATCGGAAACGAAGAGTCTGATTTTGTGCTGGAACTGACGGAGCTCTTTGACAGAACACAGGCATATGATCTGGGAGAATGTGAATTTCATCTGGCATTTGAGACAGACAGATTTGACGAATATTATGAGAAGCACCGCGGTATGGGCGTCATCGAATACGAAAATAAAGAGGCCGGAGTCTACTTTATTACAGATCCGGACGGATACTGGATCGAAGTCGTTCCCGTGCGCGGAGTGAAGTAACGGGAGATCTCTTTGCCTTATGGATACGAAAACAGAAAACCGGGCTGCAGAGGGCGGACGGGCGCCGATCGGCGTCTTCGACTCCGGAATCGGCGGGATCAGTGTCCTGAAAAAGATGATTTCTCTCATGCCTGAAGAAGATTATATCTATTTCGGAGATTCTGCAAATGCTCCTTACGGAGACAAGCCGGACAGTGAGGTGCTGCGCCTGTCGGAGAGCGTCTTCGACCTGCTCCTGTCAAAGGGGGCAAAGGGAATCGTGGTCGCCTGCAATACAGCCACATCGGTAGCGGTACGAAAGATGCGCGGCAGATATCCGGATCTGCCGATCGTAGGCATTGAGCCTGCGATCAAGCCGGCGGCCGAGCAGAACAGAGGAGGAAGAATCGTCGTCATGGCGACTTCCGTCACGCTGCGCCGCCCGAAATTTGCAAGGCTGATGGAGAGCTTCCGGGATCAGGCCGAAATTATCGCCATGCCCTGTCCGAGCCTGGTGGAATATATCGAAAACGACCGCACAGATGATCCGGCACTGATGGAATATCTGATGAAAAAGTTCAGCCGCTTCGCAGATCATCCGGCGGATGCGGTGGTTCTGGGCTGTACGCATTATCCCTTTATCGCGGATAAAATCAGAAGAGCGGCGGGACCGCAGGCGGTACTTTACGACGGCAGCGACGGCGTGGCGAGAGAAATACGGCGCCGGCTGGCAGAGAAAAATCTTCTGAAAGACGCGGCAGCGGATCCGGAGCGGAAAAAGGCTTTGGAAAGATGCGGCGCCGGTCATTCCGGAATCGGCGGGAATATTGAAATCCTCAATTCCGCCGGAGAGAATCAGATCAGGCTGACGAGAAGGCTTCTCGGACTCTGAGACAGATATTTCTTCCGGGCGGGCATTCGGAAAAAAGGCGGAGAGCTGACTGCTGCTCCGCTTATTGTTTTTCTGCTGTTATTTGTGTCCGTGATATTGCATATATATAAATATAAATGTATAATCATACAAAATGAAGGGCAGGCCGAAACGGCAGCACGGAGTAAGCAGGGAAAAGACAGAGGAGGAGCAGATAATGAAAGCAAATCATGTGATGAATACATACAGCCGCTATGATCTGATTTTTGAAGAGGGACGCGGTCCGTGGCTCACAGATATCAGCGGGGAGAGATATCTCGATTTTGTATCGGGTATTGCCGTCAACTGTCTGGGGCATTCGGCGCCTCAGATCGCAGAGACGGTTGCGAGGCAGTCCGAAAAGCTGATGCACATTTCGAATCTGTACTGGAGTCCGCAGCAGATCGAACTGGCAGACCGGCTCTGTCAGGCTTCCGGGTTTGACAAAGTATTTTTCTGCAACAGCGGAACGGAGTCGAATGAGACGGCTCTGAAGATTGCACGCAAATACGGCAGGGCGAAGGGAGGAGAGGAGAAGACGAAGATCATCTGCATGCACGATTCCTTCCATGGCAGAAGCCTCGGCGCACTTTCCGTGACAGGACAGGAAAAATACAGACAGGCATTCCGCCCTCTCATCGGCGACGTTTATGATGCGGTGTTCAATGATGTTTCATCGGTGGAAGCGCTGATGGATGACCGCGTCTGCGCTGTCATTCTCGAACCGGTCCAGGGAGAGAGCGGTATTATACCGGCGGATCCGGAATTTCTGAGAGCACTCAGAGCTCTGTGTGAAAAATATGACGCTCTTCTCATTTTCGATGAAGTACAGTGCGGCATGGGACGCAGCGGAAAGCTGTTCGCCCATCAGAAATACGGCGTCATGCCGGATATCTGTACGACGGCGAAGGCTCTCGGAGCCGGATTTCCGATCGGTGCGGTGCTGGCTTCAGATAAAGCGGCGGAATTTTTCGTACCGGGCGATCACGGATGTACCTTCGGGGGAAATCCGCTGGCCTGCGCCTGCGGCATTACGGTGATGAGAGAACTGACGGAAAACGGAATTCTGGAAAACGCAGAACAGATGGGAGATTATCTGCAGAAGCGTCTGCAGCAGCTGGCGGACAAATATGACGCCATCGAAGAGGTGCGCGGTATGGGTCTTCTCATCGGCGTGCAGATGAAAGAGGGAAAAAAGAGTGCGGCGATCGATGGGGCGCTGAAGCAGAAGCTGCTGCTTGCCGGCGCGGGCAACGAAACCGTCCGCTTCCTGCCGCCTCTCAATATAAGCAGAGAGGAGCTCGACGAGGGTCTGAAGCGTTTTGAAGCCGCTGTTGAGGCTCTCTGAAAATGAGCGATGAAGTGATGACAGGAAAATCATAATACCGTGAAAAAAACCTGCGGCAGACAGATACGGCCGCAGGTTTTTTTCGGACAAAATATATCGGAGAATACGTCGGTACACGACGTATGTCTTTTTGTTTTTTCTTTTCCTGAAACTTTATTCCGGACTGTCAAGCTCTGAGAGCCATAAAGATGCGTCGGCGTCGCTCGGCATTCTCCAGTCGCCTCTCGGAGACAGAGAGACCGTTCCCACTTTCGGCCCGTCCGGAATACAGCTTCTCTTGTACTGCTGCTGGAAGAAGCGGCGGTAAAATTCGCGCAGCCATTTTCTGATATACGGACGGTCGAACTCCCCTTCGAAGGTCTGGCAGGCGATCCAGAGCAGCTTTTCCGGGCGCATGCCGAAACGCATGGTGTAGTAAAGAAAGAAATCATGGAGGATATACGGCCCTACCCGTTCTTCCGTCTTCTGGACGATTTTTCCGTCCTTGTCCGGAGGCAGAAGCTCCGGCGAAATCGGCGTTTCCATAATATCGTGCAGAGCGGCATGCAGCGCCGCATTGTCCGAGCTGTAGGCCGGATCTTCGTTCGGCCCGGCGGCCTTGTTGTCGGCAACCCAGCCGACGACAAATCTGACGAGCGTCTTCGGCACGCTGATATTGACACCGTACATGGACATATGGTCTCCGTTATAGGTGCTCCAGCCCAGAGCGGATTCGGAAAGATCTCCTGTTCCTATGACCATGCCGCTCTCTTTATTGGCGATGTCCATGAGGATCTGCGTCCGCTCCCTGGCCTGACAGTTTTCATAGGTGACGTCATGCACGGATGGATCGTGGCCGATGGCGGCAAAATGATCGGTGACGGCATCGGCGATGGAGATTTCACGGACGTCTGTTCCGAGAAGTTTCATGATGGTGAGAGCGTTGTTGTAGGTTTTTCCTGTCGTGCCGAATCCCGGCATCGTCACGGCGATGATGTCTTTTGTGCTGCGTCCCAGCATTTTGAATGTTTCCACGCAGACGAGCAGCGCCAGTGTGGAGTCAAGACCTCCCGAGATGCCGACGACAGCCGTCTTTGCGCGGGCGTGTTCGATTCTCTTGGCAAGACCGGCAGTCTGTATGCGGAAAATTTCCTCGCAGCGGGCATCTACCGTGGCACGGTTGGACGGAACAAAAGGATTCTTTCTGTATTTCCGCAGAAGTCTGTCCGCTGCCATGTCGACGAGCCGAAGCGGTTCTGTCGCCACGTGTGTGTAGAGCTGACGCTGAGAATAGGCTGAGGTGCATTCCTCCACGGCATGATCCAGAGAACGCTCGAATGTCAGACGTCCGCAGTCGATTTCGCTGTAAATGATATCGGAATCTCTGCGGAATCGTTCGTTTTCCGCAAGAAGCGTGCCGTTTTCCGCGATCAGGCAGTGTCCGCTGTAGACGAGATCTGTCGTCGATTCCATAACGCCGGAAGAAGCGTATACATATCCCGTGAGATTGGAGGCGCTGCTCTGCAGGACGAGACGCCGGCGGTAGTCAGCTTTTCCGACCGTTTCGTCGCTGGCGGAGCAGTTGAAAATGATCTGAGCTCCGTTCAGTGAAAGATGAGCTCCGGGAGTAACCGGCATCCACAGATCCTGACAGATCTCGACGCCGAAGGTGATGCCGCTCGCTTCATCGGTAAAGAGCAGATGTCCGAAGGGAACATCGCTGCCGGACAGACGTACGGAGCGGATATCGGAAGCGATGCGGATACCTGAGGCAAACCAGCGTCCCTCGTAAAATTCCCGGCTGTTCGGAAGAAACATTTTCGGCACGATGCCGAGGATTTTTCCGTTCTGAATCACAGCGGCACAGTTATAGAGATTGTTTGCCAGTCTCAGATAAAAACCCGTGATGATGACGGCGTCGATGGAGCGGGAGGCTTCTGTGATCTGACGCAGACCGGACAGATTTGCCTGATAAAGCTCCTCCTGATAAAACAGATCAGCACAGGTATAGGCTGTTACCGCAAGCTCCGGAAAGAGGACGACGGCGGCGCCTTTTTCCGAGGCCTCTTTTGCACAGGTGATGATCTGTTCTGTATTATATGCAGTATTGGCAACCTTCAGAGACGGCGAGACAGCCGCGACTCTGAGAAAATCTGAATGATTCATCATTTTCATCCTTTCTGAAATATGGCGGATCCGGCTGTATCCTGTCAGGCAGGACTTTGCGCAGCCGAAAGAACTGGCTTTTTAAATCATGATAATTTATTATATACTGTTAGGTGAAAAATAAAAAATGATTTTTCCTCCGCAGTGTGCATATCCCGTACCGCCGGAAAATACGGCGGAGAGGAAAAGAAAACATTGCGGAATCTCGATTAATATGGTAAAATATTCCAGAAGGAGCATACAGGATGAAAAAAATATATGTCAGCGGCCTTGTGACGGGAAGTGAGTTCGATGATTTCTTTCTGATGAAGTCCATGGCGGTTCGTGTGGGATCCAATCAGAAAAAATATATCGATATGATACTGAGCGACAAAACAGGAGATATCAGCGCCAAAAAATGGGATGCCTCCGAAGCGGAGATCGCAGAACTGGAAAGCTACGGTGAAAATGCCATCATCAAAGTCCGCGCTGTCGTTACGGAGTGGCAGGGGCGCCATCAGCTGAAAGTGACAAAATTCCGCCAGGCTTCGGAACAGGATGATTTCGATGTCAGAGAATTCATCCGCACAGCTCCGGAAAAAGGTCAGGAGATGTACGATTTTATCATGGGTGAAGTGGAAAAGATCTCCGATGCGGAGCTGAAGAAAGTCTGCACGCTCCTGATGGAGCGAAACAGAGAGGATCTGCTGTACTATCCGGCAGCTTCCAAAAATCATCATGCGGTCATGTCCGGTCTTCTCTTTCACATGAAACGTATGCTGCAGATGGGAGAAAAGGCGTGTGAAGTCTATCCGAATCTCAGCAGCGACTGGGTGGTGACAGGCGTTATCATCCACGATATGGAAAAGATCAGAGAGATCCGTTCAAACAGGTGGGGCATTTCACCGGGCTATTCCTTTGAGGGACAGCTGCTGGGACATATCACGCAGGGTGTGAAGATGATCGACCGCCTGGCGGCGGAAATCGGACTCGACGAAGAAAAAGCGGTGATGCTGGAGCACATGATCCTCTCTCATCACTATGAGCCGGAGTTCGGAAGCCCGAAAAGGCCGATGTTTCCGGAGGCGGAGCTGCTTCATTATCTGGATATTTTCGATGCGAGACTCTATGATATGGAGGAGGCCACCGCTGCCGTACCTCCCGGAGAATTCTCCGAGAAGGTATGGACGCTGGAGAACAGAAAAGTCTACAAACCGACCTTCTGCAAATGAGAACTGATGCGCGCAGGGAACGGGGAGACGAAAAACGATGACAGAGAAAAAAGGAAGACTGGCGGAGATCATATTCCGGAATGAGGAAAATTTCTATACTGTCGCCGTCATGGAAAATGATGAACAGATGGAACAGTTCATCGCGGTGGGAAATATGCCGCAGGCGAGATGCGGAATGACATTTTCTCTGCGCGGGAGCTGGAAGACACATCCTTCTTATGGAGAACAGTTTGCCTTTTCCGACTGTCGGGAGGAGATGCCGAAGGACAGAGAAGCGATCAGAGCTTTTCTCTCTTCCGGTGTGATAAAAGGCGTCGGTCCGAAAATGTCGGAGGCTATCGTAAACAGATTCGGCGACCGGACTCTGGAGGTGATCGAAAAAGAACCGCAGCGTCTGACAGAGGTGGACGGCATCGGCGAGTCGAAAGCGCATCTCATCGTGGAAGGATATCAGGCTCACAGAGAGTTCGCAGAGATTTCTCTCTTTTTTGCCGGCTATGGAATCAGCTCCTCCTATGCGATGCGGATGTATAAAATCTACGGATCAGAGACGGTACGGGCTGTGACGGAAAATCCCTACCGGCTGATTACAGACATCCGCGGCATCGGATTCAGGCAGGCCGACGAGATTGCGGAAAAACTGGGGATTTCACGTGATTCATCGTTTCGTCTGCACAGCGGCATACGTTTTCTGATGGGACGGTATGCGGCAGAGGGAAATACATATGTGCCTTTCCGGCCTTTCAGCGAAGAAGCGGGCAGAATACTCGACATACCTTCGGAAAGGATAAGGGAAGAGGCGCGTCAGCTGGCTGTCGACGGTTTTGTACGCATTGAAAACTGCGGAGGAGTGCAGGCTATCTTTCTCACCGCTTATTCCGAGGCGGAAAATAATGTGGCGAGACGGCTGTATTCTCTTTCCTGTTCTGACGTCAGAAAAGTAAGATCGGATATCGGAGAACTGATCCGCATGTCGGAAAATTCAACCGGAATTTCACTGTCGGAGAATCAGTACAGTGCGGTATGCAGCAGTGCGGAAAACGGTGTCTGCGTCATCACGGGAGGTCCGGGGACCGGAAAGACGACGATTATCAATACGATGATCGATATCTTTGAAGTATGCGGCTTTCGTGTCGCGATCGCGGCGCCGACGGGACGCGCGGCGAAGAGAATATCGGAGACCTCCGGAAGACAGGCTGTGACCATCCACCGCCTGCTGGAATATTACTATTCTGAAGACAGCGACCGCATGGCTTTCGGAAAAAACGGAGAGGATCAGCTGGACTGTGATGTGGTGATCATCGACGAGATGTCGATGGTGGATATCCTTCTCATGGATGCGCTGACAGAAGCGATCGCACCGGGAACACGCCTGATTCTCGTCGGTGATGCGGATCAGCTTCCGTCGGTGGGAGCCGGAAATGTGCTGCGGGATATCATCGCCAGCGAGATGATTCCGACTGTCCGTCTGACTGAAATCTTCCGCCAGGCTCAGG
>CALXIZ010000132.1 GCA_944388495.1 uncultured Clostridia bacterium
GTGATATGTTCGAGAGGACGGAATGTACGCCGGATGATCATCCAGCTTCCGAGAGCGGTGAGGATGAGAAAGACAGGCAGAGCGATCATAGCCACGATTACGAGATTGCGGGAGGTCTCTTCGTAAGCGGGTACCTGCATCAGCCCGCGTATCCATACGCCGTCGTCCCAGCCGGACGGCATCCAGAGATCCATGACGAGATAAGACTCTCCTTCCGATTCCACCGTGCGGGTGAGGCCGTTTTCAAACGGCTCTTTTACGGTAAAGGTGACGGGAACCTGACCTGCCAGCAGCGTCTCGTTCCGGCTGTAGATCAGCGTGGATACACCGCCGTGCGAGTAGGTGAACTGTTCTCCGATCTGAAGGCGGCCGTCTTCAAGGCTGACCTGAGAAAGATTGTTCTGGACGGTTCGGGAAAGAGTCTGCATCGCAGTCTGATAGACGACCTGACGGCTGATAATCAGCATGAAAATCAGCAGGATGAGGAAGAGAGCGGTCATCAGGATTGTGACCAGGACGGTGATTTTCAGTTTTATGGAAGCTTTGCTGTGTTTTATCATGTCGTTTTTTCCGTTTCTTCTGTTCTGAGTACCCAGCCGACACCGCGGATTGTATGGAGCAGGCGGGGACTTCTTCCGCTGTCCAGTTTTTTGCGCAGGCGGCTGATATAGCCGTCGATATTATTGGAATTTCCGCTGTACTCGTAATTCCAGATCTGATTTTCCAGCTGTTCCCGCGAAATGACGATGCCCTGGTTGCGCATCATATATTCGAGAACGGCGAATTCTTTGGGAAGGAGAGGAATTTCCTCTCCGCCTCGTGTGACTGTACGGCGCAGCGTATCGACTGTCAGATCGGCCAGAGAAAGCAGATTGCCGGAATATCCCGCTTTTCTGCGTGTCATGGCGCGGATGCGCGCCAGCAGTTCGTCAAAATCGAACGGCTTGACCAGATAATCGTCCGCTCCGAGATCCAGACCTTTTACACGGTCATCCACCGCGTCGCGGGCGGTGAGAAAGAGGACGGGAAGATCCATATTCCGGCTGCGGATATGCTGAAGGAGTGTATAACCGTCCATCTTCGGCATCATGACATCCAGAATCATAGCATCGTACTCGGCTCCGAGAAGAAAGTCGAGCGCTTCTTCTCCGTTGAAACAGCGATCTACGCTGTAACCGGATTTTTTCAGTGTTTTCGCGATCAGGAGATTCATGTCCTGTGCGTCTTCTACGATCAGTATTCTCATCTCACACCTCACATCTGCAGAATCAGGTTTTCTTCATCGTAACATATTTTCCGCTCTGTTGCATCGTTATGCATAAAGAGGATATATCGGGAGAGGGAAATCTGTATCGAAGATACAGAAAAAACGCCGGAAAGGCCGCGCAGAGAGTGCGGCCTTTCCGGCAGACAGATTCATGATATCTGTAGGAAAATATGGAAGAGAAAAGCTCAGGCGTCGAGCTTTTCGAACATTTCGGCGCCGTGTGAGGACAGAAGACGTGCCAGTGCGGCGGATGCGAGGATGAATGCCGCGCATACGATGCAGAGGTAGATGTCCGCGTTCAGACCGAACCGGTGAAGAAACAGATAGAGAAGAAAAGGCACGAGGACGGCTGAAACGGAAAGGAGCAGAGACAGCGTCGGCGCCACGCCGCGTTTGACGGCGGCGGCTTCTGTGATCCAGTCGAACTTCGGATACTTAAGATTGACGAAAATACCGGTCAGCGCCTGCAGAATATTGACTGCGACGGGAAGGACAAGAACCATGATGCGGCTGATCATACTCATCTCAAAGGTGATTTCGAATATCACGGATGCGAAGAGAAGGAACGGCAGGCTCACCAGAACATGCAGAAGAACCTTGGCAGCCAGGATATCGGAAGGCTGAAGAGGAGAAGATTTCAGCAGCCATATCGTACGGCTCTCGAGAGAAATCGTCGGAGCGGAGATGATGATAAGACTTGAAATCAGCCCCATGAGCAGGCACAGTACAGCTCCTGTGGCAGTACGGGCAGGATCGAGGGTATCGAGCAGCGGAATGACATTTTCCCGGCTGACCAGCGCATAGACGGCGACGATCGGAAAGAAGATCAGGCCGATACCGGCGTTGAACATATACGTCGTACTGCTGAGAAAATGGCGGATTTCCTTCGCGAGCAGCGCCTTTCTCACACCGGAGACACGCATTTTCTTCTCACGGTACTCAATACGCTTTGTTCCTTTTTTCGTCGATGTGATCTGTACAAAACTGACGGACAGCAGAGCGTAGACTGCCGCGGCAGGGATGATACAGATGGCGGCAAAGAGAAGGAAGGAGGTCAGGTTTCCTTCAATTCCGGTGCCGAGGAAATAAAAGGGTGGAAGTGCTGTGCGCAGGACATCGCTGAGCATTTCGCCGCTGGCCGCCAGCTGTTCGATATAATACTGCCAGCGGAAGCAGAAATACATGTATCCGAGAAACAGGACGATCGTCAGAATCATGGTGACGATATTTTTTCTGCGCATGCGGGAACTGACCGCCGCGATAACCCAGCCGAAAAGTGCGGAGCAGGTGAGCACGAGCAGCGGAAGGAGGAGGCAGGTCAGGAGAAACAGGGTGACACCTCCCGCACTGACGCGGTATTTCATACAGTAGACGACGCCGCAGGGCAGTGCGATGAGCAGCTCGTACAGATAATTGACGCCGAGCAGAGAGAGCAGGCGGGAGGCCAGAATGGTGCGCGGCGATATCGGCATGGCGAGCAGCATTTCATTGTCTTTCGATTCGAACAGCTGAGTCTGTGTCAGGAACACGCTGCCGATGAATCCCAGGAGAAATATCATCAGCCCCATGAATCCGAAGTATACCCAGCCCATGCCGGATTGTACGAAGGGATCGCGCAGGGTGAGAAAAACCTGAGCAAACAGCAGAAGAAAGACGGCGAAGACGAGGAGAAAGAGAAGAGCCACAGACGCTTTTGCACCTTTTCCGGCCGCCTTTGCACCGCTACGGTCATGCGACACCAGGCCCGACAGCACAGACCGAAGCCGTATGGATATCAGTTGTCTCAGTATCATATCAGTCCTCCAGTTCCAGGAATACATCTTCGAGAGAGGTATCGCCTCTGACTTCCTCCATCGTGCCGGATGTGACGAGACGTCCGGCTTTGATGATCGCCACTTTGTCACAGAGTTTTTCAGCCACCTCCAGCACATGAGTGGAGAAAAAGATGGCGCCGCCTGCATCGCAGTGTTCTCTCATCAGTTGTTTCAGAAAATGAGCCGCTTTCGGGTCGAGACCGACGAAAGGCTCATCCATGATGATGAGTTCCGGTTTATGAAGAAAGGCGGAGATGAGCGCCAGCTTCTGCTTCATGCCGTGAGAGTAGGATCGGATGGGCTGTGCCAGATCCTTTCTGATTTCAAACAGATCGGCGTATCTGTTGATGCGTTCCTCGCGTTCCCCCTGAGAGACTCTGTAGATATCCGCGATAAAATTGAGATAGCGGATTCCGGAGAGAAAATCGTAAAGATCCGGATTATCGGGGATATAGGCCAGTTTCTGCTTGCAGGCGACAGGATCCCTGCGGATGGAAAGCCCGTCGATTTCCACACCGCCTCCTTCAAAGCGGAGGATACCGCAGCAGCATTTGATCGTCGTCGTCTTGCCGGCTCCGTTGTGACCGATAAAGCCGAAAATTTCTCCTCTGTGTATCTGCAGACTCAGCGAATCGACGACCCTGCGGCCGCCGTATTTTTTGGTGAGCCCGTCGATGTTGAGTATAATCCCGTTTTTTTCCATAAAAAATACCTCTTTATTCTGTTTCTTTTAAGCGGCAGAGACATGTAACATTATACCTGATAGGGGGGGTGTCAACTCTGCTTTTCCGTCCGGCTAACGGCGGCTGACGTTCATTTTCCCTTTCGCCTGCGGACACATTCCGTAAGCAGATATTCGATCTGTCCGTTGATGGAACGGAAATCTTCCTCCGCCCATCTCTGAATCTCCTCCCACAGAGAGGGGGCAAGGCGGAGGACGATCTGTTTCTTGGCTTTTTCTTTCTGTTTCACCGCTTTTTCTTTTTCACGGATTTCGCGTTCCATGGTCTGCAGCTGTTCGAGTTTTTTCTTCAGTTTTTCTTCTTTCTCGTTCAGCTTCTGTTCTTCATTCACATTCCTTGCGCCTCCTTTGTCCGCTGCGGCGGAACGGATCGGCGATGATCCGCCGGATGAGAGCACAGAACCGTTCGCCGCTGTGACGTAAATGTTTATCAGTAGATTGTGCCGCTGTTGATGACAGGCTGCGATTCTCTTCCGGAGCACAGGACGACTAAGAGATTGGATACCATGGCGGCTTTTCTCTCTTCGTCGAGAAGAACGATATCTTCATCTCCGAGCTTGTCGATCGCCATTTTTACCATACTGACGGCGCCGTCCACGATCTTTGTACGCGCCGCGATGACGGCTTCGGCCTGCTGGCGCTGAAGCATGGCGGCCGCGATTTCCTCGGCATAGGACAGGTGCGTGATCTTGACCTCTTCGATCTCAAGTCCGGCAAATTCGACGCGTTCAGCCAGTTCGGCTTTCATACTGTCGGCGATTTCCTGCGCACTGCCGCGCAGCGTGCGCTCCGCCGTATCGCCGTTATCGTCCGTATCCATGGAATCGTAAGGATAGAGACGGGCGATATTCCGGATTGTGGAGTCTGTCTGAATGGAAAGAAATTCTTCGTAATCTTCCACGTGAAAGACGGCTTTCGTCGGATTGACGACTTTCCAGATGACGACGGCGCCGATGATGACCGGATTTCCCATGACGTCGTTGACCTTCTGCGTACCGTTGTTGAGCGTCATGTTTTTCATGGATACCGTTTTTTTCTGGCTGATGCTGATACTCCCGGAGCTGAGCTTTTTGATGTCGCTTCCGGAGGATTCCGCCTTTGCCTTTTCCAGCGCTTTGGAATATGCCGGATTATTAAAGGTAACGAAAGGATTGACATAATGAAATCCCTGGCGGAGTATCGTGCCGTAGTAATTTCCGAAGAGCGTGAGAACGAGAGCCTCATTCGGCCCTACGACCTTCAGGCCGGCGTAGAGAACCGGAAAAATACAGCACCCGATGATGCCCGCCACGAGAAGAGCCGTCCCCGCCGGCGCACCGCTGCTGATCCGGAGTCCGCCGATGACGATGACGACGGCCGAAGCGATGATCAGAGCTGTGATGAGAAAGAGCATCACAAATCCGTTGAGCGGACGTATCTCTTTTTGTGTCACTTCGAGAAGGGAATCGTGAGCGTTTCCGGTGCGGTAATCTGTCTTTTTCTGTCCGGCCGGCTGACCGGATACAGCGTTGTTTTTATTCTCTTTCATAATATGCCTCCTGGTATAAAAGTGATATCAATTTGATATCACTTTTATACCATATATCTGAAGCGGCTGTCAAGCGCCGGCAGGAAAAAGGTATGTAAAAATGACGGTATGAAGTGAGTCATCAGCTGTGCGGGGAGATCATAAAATACGGAGGGAAAATATTTTTTGACCGCGCTTTTTTATGCAGCGGGGCGGAAAGGAGAAAAAATGTATATTTATATCGTACGTCCGGGTGATACGCTCAGGCATATTTCGGAGATGAGCGGCGTCTCGGAACAGACGGCGGCATATATCAATCAGCTTTCCCTGCCGTATAAGCCGGTGCCGGGACAGGCGCTGCTGCTTCCGGCGGAGGCGGAGCCGGTTCCGCCTCCGAAAGGCACGGGCCGGGCAGCAGCCGTGAAGGGATATGCTTATCCGTTCATCGGCCGGGAGGTTCTTGAAGAGACGCTGCCGTATCTGACTTCTCTGTGTTCGTTTTCCTACGGATTTACACCGGAGGGAGAACTGATTCCTCCTCCGGCGGATGACCGACGGCTCATCGGCACGGCAGAAGCGGAAGGCGTCAGGCCGGAGCTGACGCTGGCTTCGCTCGATGAAAACGATCGGTTTGATCCTCTGCGGGTTCATGTTCTCATAAATGATGAAAAACGGATAAAACGGCTGATTTCATCTCTGCTCGGCGAAATGAAAGCGAAAGGATATGAAGGACTGGATATCGATTTTGAGTATGTACGGGCGGAGGACCGCGGCGCTTATACGTCTTTTGTCGCCGGACTGACAGAGCGCATGAACGCGGAGGGATATCCCGTCTCCGCAGCGCTGGCGGCGAAAACATCGGACAGTCAGAAAGGCGTTCTTTATGAGGGAATCGATTATGCCGGGCTGGGAGCCGCGGCAAACAGTGTTTTTCTCATGACTTATGAATGGGGATATCGTTACAGCCAGCCGATGGCCGTGGCGCCGCTGCCCGAGGTCCGGCGCGTGGTGGATTATGCCGTCACACGGATTCCGCCGGAAAAGATCGATCTGGGAATTCCGAATTACGGTTATGACTGGCCGGTTTCTTCTTCGGGAAAAGCGGAGGAGGCGAAGACGGTGGGAAATATTGAGGCGGTTCATCTGGCAGCGGAAAAGGGCGCGGAGATTTTTTATGATGAAAAGGCGCAGGCTCCGCATTTCCGTTATGAAAACGGCGGAATATCTCACGAGGTGTGGTTTGAAGACGTCCGCAGCCTGCGGGCGAAGCTCGGGCTGGTGCGGGAATA
>CALXIZ010000133.1 GCA_944388495.1 uncultured Clostridia bacterium
GGGGGTTCGAGCCTTCGTACTGCGATCGCTGGGAATGCCGGTTTCGCTCTGCCCGTCGGTGAGTGTCGGATAACATATCGGATTCCGGTCTCGCAGATCCGCTGAATGAAACAGGCGGATCCTTTACCGGACAGAAGGAAGAAAAATCGGGCATTTCAGTGTAAAGCGGCCTTCTGAATTCCCCCAGCTTTTTTACAGCGGTGGATTCAGGAGGCCTTGTTCATACCGGGCTGTCTTTTCAGAATATGCGCAGTTGAAAGGATATAGCTGAAATGAGTGGAATGTTACAGGAGGAAAGATATGAGGAGAAAATGGATAGCTGTCTGCCTTTTTCTGATACTGGCAGCGACGCTGTTTGCGGCGCCGGCAGCAGTCTTGGGTGCGTCCGTTCCCGTTCCGGAAAAAAGCTCAAATCTGGGAGATAATGATTACAGGACGTGGAGCAGTCCGGTCAGATCTTATCTTTATGAAGAGGAAGGAAATCTGGTGCGGGTGGAGTATCTTGACGGAATGATTCTGGTGGAGCGGTATAATGATTCTTTTGTGCTGCTGGATTCTCAGAAAATTCCGCTGGATGAGGGATTTTCTCTCTGGGGAGGTTTTTATGCCGGAGAGGAAGGTAATTATGTGATCATCGGCCAGCCGAATCCGACGGAGAGCGATGATGTGGAAGTGATCCGCTTAATTAAGTATGATAAAAACTGGGAGCGCCTGGATCAGGCAGAGCTTTTCGGTGCGAATACCGTAGCGCCGTTCGATGCAGGTTCCCTGCGCTGTACCGAATATAACGGCATGCTCTATGTCAGAACCAGCCATACCATGTATGCTTCAGATGACGGCCTGCATCACCAGGCGAATCTGACATTTTCCGTCCGGGAATCGGACATGGAAGTGACGGACAGCTATCATATCGTCAGCAATAATTCTTATGGATATGTCAGTCACTCCTTTAATCAGTTTATCCTGGTGGATCAGGATGCCAATCTGGTCACTCTGGATCACGGGGACGCCTATCCGCGCGCCGCTGTATTGATGCGCTATAAAGAAAAGGCCGGAAACAGCACTTTTTCCGGACGTGTTGATCCTGTCGAGATGTTTTCTTTTCCGGGACAGATCGGAGCAAACGACACGGGAGCTTCTGTGGGAGGTCTGGCAGAGACGAGTATCGCTTATGCAGCTGTGCTGAACTACGGCGAAAGATCTTCGGACGTCCGGGATATCTATGTGAAATTTCTTCTGAAGGAAGATTTTGATATGCAGTATACCCGGCTGAACCGTCTGACAGATTATGAAGAGGAGGGCATCTATACCGGAGGCACGCCGATGCTTGCTCCTGCAGGAATGGACGGAGGTTATGTGCTCTGGAATGTCTGGAATGCATCGGGATATTCCGGCGGGGAAAAAATGATCGCTTATGCGAGTTACAACAGCGAGGGAGATGTTTCCGCCGTTACTATGACGCAGGGATCTCTTTCCGACTGTCAGCCGGTTCTTTACAATGGCAAGCTGACCTGGTATGTGACCGACAATTCTGCACCGCTCTTTTACACCCTGGATGAATCAGGCCTGTCTTCCGTAGAAGCGGCGGCCGCGATGGACGGAAACAGCTATCTGATTTCCTCTCTGCAGATTCAGAGCGGCGGCGGTCAGGCAACGGAAGGAATTCCGGAAGGGAACTTTTATGTAAATGTCGGAATTCTGAGAGACAGAAACGCGGAGGATGCGGTGATCGTTCTGGCCGCTTATGATCAAAACGGAAAGATGCTGCGGGCATGCTGTGAAGATGTTCTTTCCGATACGCAGATCGAATCGCAGAAAAGGATCCATATGGAAAATCCGGACGGAAGTATTGCAGAAATCCGCGTGTTTCTCATTTCCTCTGTGGAAGAGCCGCGTCCTCTCTGCAGGCCGGCAAGCGTCAGCTGAGAAACAGCCGGTGACATTGGATGAGTAAAATGGATGGGAAAATACAGATGCGGGATCGGGGAAAGGAAGGCCGGAAAAAATGTACGGAAAGAGAAGAAGATTTCTCACGGTGATCATTCTGACAGTGCTGATATCTTTGATACCGGTGGGTACATATGCCGACACCGGTATGGAAACAGATCAGCCCGGGGCTTTACAGAATCGTTTGCAGAACATCGAGCGAAATGTTTCGGCGCAGATGACGATAGAGGAATTTGCGGCAGGTGTGGCAAAAATTAATGAGGAAAACAGCGAACTTTCTCTGTTTTCTTCTTCTCCGGAAGCACGTCTGATTGTAAAAGCTGACCGAGAGCCGGATGTCTGCGGAGCCGATGAGATTTTCGGCGGATACGACGGATATTATATTGTTCGGTATGAGAATGAAAATGCGGCGGAAGAAGGAAAGAATTCTCTTTTATCGCAGGACTGCGTGCAGTCTGTGGCAGAGGATGAAAAACTGCAGCTGTATGCTTCCGGACCGGATTACGATTATCAGACTTTGAAAAACTGGAGCAGAGGAGAAGAGGATCCTCTGGGCATCGAATATATCAACGAC
>CALXIZ010000134.1 GCA_944388495.1 uncultured Clostridia bacterium
CCGGACGATCGGTGAGTCTGACATAGCGTTCGTAAACGGAGGAGGCATCCGTGCCGATATTGCCGCCGGTGACGTGACATATGAAGATATCATCAATGTCCATCCGTTCGGCAATGAATTATGTGTAGCTGAAGTCAGCGGACAGGAGATTCTCGATGCGCTGGAGATGGCGGTGAGATATTATCCGCAGGAAAACGGCGGTTTTCTGCATGTTTCCGGAATGACATATACGATCGATGCTTCTGTACCTTCTTCTGTTGTGACAAATGATGAAGGTGATTTTGTGGAAGTCTCCGGACAGCGGCGGATAAAAGATGTGACAGTGGGAGGCGAACCGCTTGATCCGGAAAAGACTTACACGCTTGCATCTCATAATTACATGCTCAAGTCCGGCGGAGACGGCTACGCGATGTTCCGCGACAATACGATTCTCAGAGATTCCGTCATGCTGGACAATGAGGTTCTGATCACCTATATCACAGAGACTCTCGGCGGCGTTGTCGGAGAACAGTATGCAGATCCGCGCGGCGAGGGAAGAATCACCGTGACGGAAGGCGGTACTGTAATAGAGCCTGAGGAACCGGAGCAGCCGGAAACCGGAGTCTTTACGGACGTGCCTGACGGTGCATGGTATGAGGAAGCCGTAGACTTCGTGACGGAAAACGGATATTTCAACGGAGTCAGCGATACGCTCTTCAGCCCTGACGGAACGATGACGAGAGCTATGTTTGCCACGGCGGTAGGCCGTCTGGCCGGTATCGATGAAAGTGAGTATACCGGAAGTTCGTTCAGTGACGTAAAGGAAGGACAGTGGTACAGCGCATACGTAAAATGGGCCGCGGATAACGGTATCATCAACGGTATCGGAGACGGCCGGTTTGATCCGGATGCGGAGATCACGAGAGAACAGATGACTGCGATGCTTTACCGTTATGCGGAATATGCCGGTATCGATGTGACGCCTGCGTCAGGAGCGGATGAAGCTTTTGCAGCCTTTTCCGACAGCGCTTCCGTTTCGGATTATGCAGAAGAGACGATGATCTGGGCTGTAGGAGAGAAAATTCTCAACGGAACGGACGGACGTCTGATGCCGAAGGAGGATGCGACCAGAGCCCAGGTAGCGCAGATTTTTGCAAACTTCTGCGATGCGTCGGCAGCATAAGGGCACAAGTATGAACCGGAAAGAAAAGCCGGCGTACTGTGAGATAAAAAAAGAATAGACGGCGAAGAGCCGGGAAAAAGATTCTGAAAAAAGTGTGGAGAACAGGAAGGCTTCCTTTTCTTCACACTTTTCTGTCATTTCGGAGACATCATGGAAAGCGCGAAGACATCCCGTCATCGGGATGTCTTCGTTGAATTTTATTAGAAGTACGTTTTGAAAAAAGTAAGAGTTTTCGGGTTTTCGGATTCTGTTTTTTGCCTATGGCATGACAAAGCCGCCGTTCGGAGAGATCGTCTGACCTGTCAGATAAGTCGCACTGACGATATATTCCAGAACCTGAGCGATATCCTCCGGATCGCCGATGCGTCCGAGCGGAATCGTCGCTGCCAGAGCGTTCAGCTCATCCTGATTGACGCCGCGCAGCATGTCGGTCATAATCATACCCGGTGCGATCGCATTGACGCGGACTTTGCGGGGTGCGAATTCGAGAGCCAGTGCTCTTGTCAGACCGATGACGCCGGATTTCGCGGCGCAGTAATCCGCCTGATTGATGACGCCTGTGAGTCCGCCGACGGAGGATGTATTGACGATGCAGGAATCGTGGTCAACCAGGTAAGGGAGCGTCAGATGGCTCATGTGCAGCAGGCTGAGCAGATTTGTGTTGATAACTTTCGTGTACTGCTCCGGTGTGATGTCGATGAAATTACAGTTGTTCGTAATGCCGGCATTGTTGACGAGAACGTCGATTTTATCGCCGAATTTATCTACCGCTGCCTTTACCAGAGCTTCACAGTCCGCGTAGCTGCTGACATCTGCTTTGACAATGAGGCCTTCGATACCGTATTTTTCGGAAAGTTCCGCTACAATATCGGCAGCGAGCTTCTCCGAACTGTCACTGTGATAGTTCAGGACGATGTTGTATCCCATCTTGCCGAGCCTTCTCGTCATCGCAGCGCCGAGTCCGCGGGAACCGCCGGTGATAATTGCAGTCTTTGCCATAAAATGCACTCCTTTCATCAGCTGGGAATGCTGATCTTTCTCCGCCGCCGATGGCACCGTTTCCTGTAATTTTCCTCAGTGCCTGCAGAGGAAGGAAAATCCGCACTGTTTTCTTTTGAACTGTAATTATCATAACAGATGCGGAGATTTATATCAATAGAACAGAGACATTTTTAATATTGACTGACATGAAATTCTTCAAAAAATCGACCGATTTTTCGGATTATACATGATATTTTTTCAGATAAATGATAGAAAATCAGAATAAAATACGGCAATTTTAACGCGGTACAGCGTTTTGTATTCTTGTATTCGATCTGTCCGGTATTTTCTGCGTAAGTTTCTGCGTAAGAATAAAAAACATCCGTAATGTACGACGCGCGGTTTTCTTTATACAAAAAAGCATCCCGGAATCGCACACCGGGATGCTTCAGCGAAAGATACAGCCTGTCCGATAATATTTTTTTCAGAAGAAAAGAACGGCTGCGGAAAATCTCTTCTGAAAGAATCGCAGTCAGGCGTTTTTCTTCAGGGAAGTATTCCTGTTATAAGGAATGAAAATGCCGATAATACCGCCGACAGCGGCAGGAACAACCCAGCCGAATCCCAGGAAGGCGAGCGGCAGGCTGTCCATGAAGGAGAGCGGAAGAGCGGTATAATGATTCAGGACATTCAGGAGGCTGGCGATCAGCGCTCCCAGAGCAGCTGTACGGACGATCCAGTCGTTTTTAATGCGTTCGCCGAAGAAGGCCAGGAATACCAGAACCAGCGTAGGCGGATAGACTACGTCCAGGATCGGTGAGGCGATGGCGATGATCTGGTCCAGACCGATGTTGGAGACGACGGCACTGAATATACAGATGACCGTACACAGAACCGGATAGGAAATCCGTCTGCCTGACAGATCCGAGAAGTATCCGGAAGCCGAGCTGACCAGAGCGACTGCGGTCGTCACACAGGCGAGGGCGACGACGATGGCGAAGAGGACGACGCCGGCGGATCCGAGGAGTCTCTGTACGATCGAGATTACCAGAGCTGCGCGGTCCACGGAGAGATCGAAAAATTGCGAAGTCGTGACGCCCAGATAAGTCAGTCCCAGATAGACGATAAACAGAGCGGTGCCTGCCACGATGCCGGCGCCGGATACTACGCGGACTCTGTCTTTTAAAAGGGTATGTCCTTTATTTTCCGCACTTTTGAGGAGAATGATGCCGAATATTAGAGAGGCGAGAGCGTCGAGAGTCTGATAACCCGCTTCGATTCCGGTGGCCGGAACGTTATCGATCAGCGGTTCGGAAGGAACCGGACCGATCGGATCCAGTATACCCTTGATAATCATGATCAGAAGCCCGATGAGAAGTGCCGGCGTCAGGATTTTTCCGACGATATCCACTACGGCCGATTCTCTGACACAGAGCAGAAAAATGACTGCGAAAAAGATAACCGAAAACAGCGGTGCGCCGATGGAATCAGGCAGCAGCGGCAGAACGGACATCTCGTATGTGGATGCTGCCGTGCGCGGAATGGCGAGCATAGGCCCGATACACAGAACGATGGCACTCATCAGTATGATGGACGGAATTTTTCCGATCCGGTCCACGATGGCCTCTGTGCTGCCGCGCCGCATGATGGCAAAAAGAGCGACCAGCGCGAGACCGATATCCGCGATATAGTAGCAGACGAAGCCCAGAAACCACTGGGAACCGGATTCCAGTCCGAGATAAGGCGGAAAAATGACGTTTCCTGCGCCGAAAAACATGGAAAAAAGAGCGAAACCGATGACAAACATGTCTCTGATTTTCTGTCTCATAGGGAGAGCCTCCTAATCGATAATCTGTAGAACTCCGGCAGCCGGAACGGATCCGGCGCCGTATTTTGATAATTATTGCGATGAAACGGCTTTCATACCGCGGAAAAATATTAAATACCGGCCAGATCCATGCATTTTTTCAGCCATTCGCAGGTCGTTTCCTCTCTCATGATAGCGCCGGTGAGGACGAGATAGTCGCCTATTTCGGGAGAAGAAGATCCGGGGGGTGTATCGAATTTGTTCATCTGCTGTCTGAGATAACTCAGCCGTGCAAGATGCTGAGCAAGATGACCTTCAAACATCGATCTGCGCTGTTGTGGGGTCAGCTCGCCGGAAAAGAAGACACGGAGCCGAAAAACATCTTTGGGAGTGGGAGAAATCGGCTGATCTTCAGCGAGCCATCTCAGAAAATCCTCACGGCCCGCGTCGGTAATCGTATAGATTTTTTTCTGCAGAACATGACCGGAAATCGCCACCTCGTAGGTGATCATTCCTTCCTGCGTCAGCTTTTTCAATTCGGGGTAGATCTGGCTGTGCTTTGCGCTCCAGAACTCGTTCAGTGCAGATTCGAATTCCGCGGACAGTTCGTATCCGCTCATACTCTTCTGATTTAGCAATCCTAAAATGGCATATTTTAATTCGCGCATTTCGATTCCTCCTGCTGCCATCTGTAGTGATTATAGTGGTCCGGATTCTGTATCGACAGGTACAAAATACACTATCTTTTCTATTATACAATGTTTTGTCCGGACATTCCAAAAAAATTTCCGGAATCTCTGAGTGAAAAGAATATGTAAAATAATACATGTACATATTGACATATATGGTCACAGGTGTTAGGATGAATGCGAAAAAAAAGATCGATCATAATATTATCAGTGCACGTGGAAAATTGTATGGTATATTCCCTCAGCGGGAAAGGACAGGAGGATAAAAAGATGAAGAGAAAGTATCCGCATCTCAGCGCACCGATCACTCTGGGAAATGTGACGTTTAAAAGCCGTATCTTTTCGGCGCCGATGGGCGGTACGGATATTACAGCGGACTGCTGTATCGGACCAAAGTCGGTGAAATTCTATGAACTGCGCGCAAAAGGCGGCGCGGCGGCCGTGACAATCTCAGAGTGCATGGTTCATCCGGAGACGGACGGGAGTCACGCATATCATCTGGATCTGTCGGTTCCGGGAAGCCTGCCGAGCTTTACCTATACGGCGGATGCGATCCGCCGCCACGGCAGCATCCCTTCCGTGGAGCTCTCCCATTCCGGCCAGTTTTCCGGGACGTATCTGGCGGACAAGAATAAAAAGCAGGGACTGGCTCAGTGGGGACCGTCTGCCGGTGTGCGGGCTGACGGCCTTCCGATCGGCGAACTGACAAAAGAGATGATCGATGATATCGTGGCGGCTTACGGTAAAACGGCGGCGCTCGCAAAGCGCGCGGGATTTGAGATGGTCATGGTTCACGGCGGTCACGGATGGCTGATCAATCAGTTTCTCTCGCCGCTGTTCAACTTCAGAACGGACGAGTACGGCGGCAGCTTTGAAAACCGCGTGCGTCTGGCACAGGAGATTCTGAAGTCCGTGAGAGAAGCCGTAGGACCGGGATTTCCGATCGAATTCCGCATGAGCGGCGACGAGTTTGTGGAAGGCGGTTATCATCTGGACGAAGGAATACGCATCGCGCAGGCTGTAGAAGAGTATGTGGACCTCATCCATGTCTCCGCCGGGACTTATCAGAAAACCTTCGGCATCACGCATCCTTCGTGGTTTGAGGATCATGGACGGAATGTCTATCTCGCCGCAGAGATTAAAAAACATGTGAAGAAGCCGGTAGCTACGCTGGGCGGGCTGAATGACCCTGCGATGATGGAAGAGATCATCGCTTCCGGAAAGGCTGATGTGGTTGAGATGGCAAGAGCGCTTCTGGCGGATCCGGAGCTTCCGAACAAAGTGTACGAGTCAAGAGATGAGGAAATCGTGCGCTGTCTTCGCTGCTTTACCTGTATGGCGGAACGCGGCGTTACCTCTACCCGCCGCTGCACGGTCAATCCGCTGATCGGCAGAGAGGACGAGAGTCTTGGGGAAGTGATGCCTGCAGCGAAGAAGAGAAAGGTGCTGGTGGTCGGCGGAGGCCCGGGCGGCCTTTACGCAGCCTATACGGCGGCACGCAGGGGACATGAGGTGATCCTGTGCGAAGCGACGGAAGAAGTGGGAGGCCTGCTCAAAGGAGAAGAAGCGATTCCGTTCAAATATGAGATGTACCAGCTGGGCGGCACCTATAAGCTCCTCTGTGAAAAGGAGGGAGTGGAGATCCGGCTCAATACCAGAGTGACGAAGGAATATGCCGAAAAGGAAGCTCCGGACGCGATTATCGTCGCGGCGGGAAGCGATCCTGTCATTCCTCCGATTCCGGGGCTGCGGGAGGCGGAAAACATGATTCTCGCCGAAAATTATCATCTTGAAAAGGAAAAAGTGGGAGATGATGTCGTCATACTCGGAGGAGGTCTCGTAGGCTGTGAGCTGGCGGTATGTCTGGCGGATCTGGGCAAAAAGGTAAAAATCGTGGAAATGCGTTCTGAACTCTGCCCAGATGCAAACATCCGCTATCGTCCGCTTCTCATGAAAAAAATGGAAGAAGTCGGAATCGAAATCCATACGGACTGCACCTGCAGAGAGGTGAAGGAAGCCGGCGTCATCTGTTCCGAAAACGGAGAAGAAATCGTCCTCACGGGCGATACTGTCGTGGCGGCTCTCGGTCTCAGAGCGAATACGTCTGTCGTCGACGAGCTCAGAGATGCAGCGCCTCAGTTTGCGGCCATCGGTAACTGTGTACGCCCGGATACGATCACCTTTGCGGTATATCAGGGGTATCACGCTGCTCTCGATATTCACTGATCCCGGACGAAAGCTGCGCAGCGGCTTCTGCGGAGACGATCTGCCGTTTTCCGCAGAAGCCGCTTCTTTATGCCGTTTCGTTTTATTTCATTATACTATATTGGGAAGAGACGCCGTGTAAGCGGCATGTTTGCAATTTTTTTTATATTCTTTATAATAATCATCAGAAATTCCGAAGAACAGTCTCTCTGTGTCCTTCGGACGATTCGCCGGATCTTATACCGGTAATCCCCGCGCCTGCGGCGGGGGCTTTACAGTATGCTCAGCTAAAGGAGATTTTTCACTTTGAGTACCGTATTTCAGAAAACAAGAATATCGGAAGAGGCTCTTCTCAACCCTTCCGATACCGTAAAAAAGATAGACGGCTTTCCGCAAGCCTGTGTTTCCACTTTTTCGGAAAAGCTCATCCGGATATTTGCCGAACGTCACGATTCACAGATTATAGCGTCTCTGCCGTCCGCCGGAGGTAGTGTGCACGTCCGGAAAACAGTATACCGGGGCAGAGAAGTCGCCTTTTATCTGTCACGTGTAGGCGGCCCGGCCTGCACCGCCGCTTTCGAAGAGGTATCGGCCATGGGCGCCCGTTCTCTCGTCCTATTCGGCTCCTGCGGCATACTGAATGAGGAGAAGACGCGCGGGCGCCTCATCATTCCGGACTGCGCCGTCCGGGACGAAGGCACCAGCTATCACTATGCCGAACCTTCTGACGAAATCGAAGCCGATCCGGCCGCAGTCCGGATGCTGCAGCGGATTTTTGAAGAGCACGGCATTCCGTACGTCACCGGAAAGACATGGACGACGGATGCGCTGTACCGTGAAACGGCTCCTGCGGCATCCGAAAAAAAGGAAGAAGGGTGTCTCTGTGTCGAAATGGAGTGCGCTTCCATGATGGCTGCTGCCCGTTTCCGCCGCTTTCCTTTTGTGCAGTTTCTGTACGGCGCTGACAGTCTGGATTCCGGCAGATGGAAGGCGAAGGGACCTGACCGCCACGGCATTTCCCGCCGGGAGTTCTACATGCACCTCGCTTTTGAATGCTCACTGGCTCTGTGTACATCCGAACCTCCGAATCCAGAATCCGCCGGATCCGCCGAATCCGTCGGATGCAGGAGAATATGATCCTCGCGAACATCACAATTACAGACAGTTTTTCAGAAATTCGTCTTCGGAGATCGCAGCGGAAGCGGAGCGCACTGCGGAGAGAATCGCTTCCTGCATCGCACAGGCGGCAAACGCGCCGGCGAAATTGATGTCGGCCTTTACCCGGACAAGGCCCGGAGCGGAAGCGGCGTAGATGGTATCTCCGTCAGCCATGGTGCCTGCCGGACGGATACAGCGTGCGTAGGCGTTCTGCGCCATGGAAGCGATTTTATTCATTTCGGCTTTGGAAAATTCTCCGTTTGTGATGACGGCTCCGATCGTCGTGTTGCCGGTAAACTGATCCCGCGGATTCATGAAATGAATGAGTTCCGATGAAGTATCTGAAAAGCTTTTGCGGTCTTCCGACAGGAGGCCGGCAGTCTTTTTTCCGGTTTTCGGATCGAAAATGTCTCCGAAGGCGTTAACGATGACGACAGCCGTCATCTGAAGTTCTCCGGCCTGCATGCTGCACAGGCCGAGCCCCGATTTCACGGATCTTTTCATACCGTACAGCTTGCCCGCTGTGGCGCCGGCTCCGCCGCCGATGCTTCCCTGACGTCCGTCAGAGGACTGCAGCGCACGGCTGCAGGCGAGATATCCCAGCGCTGCGTCGGGCCGGTCGGACGGGCTGCCGTAAGCCAGATCGAAAATACAGGACTGCAGCACCAGCGGGACGCGGCATACGCCGGTGTCGTATCCTATACCGTGTTCTTCGAGACAGCGCATGACACCGTCAGAGGCGGCGAGGCCGTAGGCGGAGCCGCCGGACAGGACGATAGCATTGACCGGATTATCGGCCGTTTCCGGGAAGGTGAGAGGCGTTTCTCTCGAAGCGGGACCTCCGCCGCTGATATGGCAGCCGACTCTGGCTCCTTCCGGAAACCAGAGGACGGTGACACCTGTACTGCCGGCTTCAGATTCCGCATGGCCTATGTGAAGGCCGGAAATTTCGCCGATATTTCCTGTAATATCTTTTACTTTTTCTATCATATACGTCTCTCTTCTTTTCATTTCAGTAAATATTCTTCCGGACAGAAAAGAACGGAATTTAATCCGAAGCTTCATGCAGACAGATCAGAAAGCAGAAATTCCGTCTGATCCGGCTTCTTGTTTTCGGCAATATTATAGCATAAAACTCAGCACGTATTCTGTCCGGTTTTCCGGATCGGCATAAGGAAAAATTCCGGATGTCAGGTTTAAAAATATGATATAGTAAAAATATAATGATTATTTAAAAAAAGGAGAAGAGGAAATGTGGAATTTCTTTCGCAGAGTAAAGCTGATCAGCGTGACGGATCCGGAAAAGAAGGTTAAAATACAGCAGGTGCTTTCACAGAATGAGATCGGATACAGGATAAAGGCGGATGAGATATACCATCGGAATGCTTTCGATGCGGCGGTGATCGGGTCGTTCGGCGTCAATAAAATGAAAATGGTATACAGTTTCTACGTCGATAAAAAAGATGAAGAGGCAGCGTTGAAGCTGATACGGGATGAGCTGAGATGAAGGCGGCTGCAGACAGAAATCTCTGATTTCGCCGGTATTTTTGTTCTTGACATATATAGATTATCTATATAAAATGATGTTATGATATATAGGTGATCTATATATTGGAATGATATGCATATTTTATGAAGAGATCCGCGGGACGGCGGAATGTGTCCGGGAGAGGGGAGGAAAGAAAAATGGTGATCGACAGGAGTCTGCTGACGGGGAGCACGACGACGCTCATCCTGAAGCTGCTCGAAGAGGGAGATATGTACGGCTATCAGATGATCGAGGTGCTGGCGGAGCGATCGGACGATACATTTCAGCTCAGAGCGGGGACGCTGTATCCGATTCTGCACGGTCTGGAAAAGGACGGCATGCTCGAGTCTTATGAATGGAAAGAAGAGGGGGAGCGCGCCCGGAAGTATTATCATCTCACTGTAAAAGGGAAAAAACTTCTGGAAAAAAAGACGGCGGAGTGGGAGGAATATACCCGCGCGGTCAATAAAGTGCTCAGAAGGAGAAAAGAGTATGAGACGGTTCAGAGATGAGAGAGGAATAATACAGAAATTGTCAGAGACGAGATTTCAGAGAAAAAAGAGCACGGCGGAAAAGATGATGCGGCGTAAGTGCGCGCCGTCGGCTCCGGAGACGATACCGGCAGAAAGAGAGATGCAGGATGAAATCCGAAAATACTGTGACAGCGTCTGCAGCAGAATCCGGTGGAAAAAAGCCAGAAGACCGGTGGCAGAAGAACTGGCATCTCATATCTGCGATCAGCGGGACGCCTATCTCCGGGCCGGACTGAAAGAGGAGGAAGCGGTGTGCAGGGCCGTTCTGGATATGGGAAACCCGGAGGAGACGGGAGAAGCTCTCGACCGTATTCACCGTCCCGCGCCTCAGTGGAAATTCCTGATCTTTGCCGTTTGTGCGCTGAGCGCCGGCCTGGCGGCGCGTCTGTTTTCAGTCGCTTTTTCCGGCGGAAGCGCTCTTCTGCTTGCTGACAGTATTCTGATCGGTCTGCTGCTGTCGGTTTTTCGGACGGAAGAAATCAAAAAAATGTTAAAACGGGAGGAAATGTAAATAGGATGAAGACAGTGGAAAATATTATAGTCTGCGCCGGGAGCGATGCGGATACACAGCTCGTCAGTTTTGCAGAGGAGCAGCTTCAGATCGGTGCAGTCGGAAAACTTCCGGATAATTCAGAAGGGCGTCTCGTCCTGAGGATCGACGCGGAAGGTCTGTCTCTTACAGAGGGCGGTCTTGTCCTGAAGGCGGATTTTAGCGGAATGATCCGGCGTCTGACTCCTCATAATCTGAACCGCGAGATACTGGTAAAAGCATCCAGATTTAAAAATGCGGCGGGAACGCTGACTGCCGCCGACGCTACAGCCGGGCTGGGAGAAGACTCGCTTCTTCTTGCGGCGGCGGGCTTTGAGGTTCAGATGTACGAGCGCAACCCGGTCATAGCTCTTCTTCTTTATGACGCGCTTCGCAGAGCGGAGAAAAATCCGGATCTGGCGCCGGTCACAGAAAAAATGAGGCTGTGTATAGGTGACAGCGCCGGGATGCTTCCGGAACTGGAATTTTCTCCGGATCTCGTTCTGCTCGATCCGATGTTTCCTCAGCGAAAAAAGAGCGGACTGATCAAAAAGAAATTCCAGCTGCTGCAGCAGCTGGAAGAACCGTGCAGAGACGAAAAACAGCTGCTGGATGCCGCTTTTTCCTGCAGTCCCCGGAAAATCGTCATCAAACGTCCGATGAAAGGGCCGTATCTGGCGGAATATCAGCCGGATTATATGCTGAAAGGAAATTCCATCCGCTATGACTGTATTGTCTGCGCGGGAAAAAGATGAAGGTGTCACTCCCTCTGCATTCCGGAAGGCAGAAAGATTACGGCGCGCCCGGGAAAATTATGAACAGAAGAAAACCCCCTCCCGGTTTATCCGCGGACCTGATTCTGACAGACCGGACGGAGACAGGCGGGGGTTTTATGCCCGGCGGAGCAGATGCCGGACTTTTTATCAGTCGCGGCAGCCTGTCAGGAAGCCGTCGATGATTTTCTTTTCCGCTTCCTCTTCTGTCAGACCGAGCGTTTTCAGCTTGATGATCTGTTCACCGGCGATCTTTCCGATCGCGGCTTCGTGAATGAGCGAAGCGTCGACGCATCCGGCGAAGAGTTCCGGAGCGGCATTGACTTTGCCGTTTCCGATCAGAATGGCGTCGCATTCGGAATGACCGCTGCAGCGGACGTTGCCCTTGATGCGTGAGTGATAGCTCTGGTAGGAATCGTCTCTGGCGACCGAACGCGATACGAGATCGACATTTGAGTCTTCACCGTCGAGATCCACGGAAAATTCCGTGTGAGCCTGCTGGGAAGCTTCTGTCAGGATACTTTCGTGTATGATCAGACTGGAACCGGATTTCAGAACCGCCTGTGTGCTCCGGGTGGCTTTGTCCACGCCGCCGATCTGAACTGTCTCCATCTGAAGGACGGCGCCATCTTCGAGATAGATTTCCGTCACAGGGTCGATCTGTCTGACTCCCTCGGGATTGCCTGTTCCCAGATGTTTTTCCTCGTAGAGAACCCTGGCTCCTTTTCCGAGGAAGAAACGGTGAATTCCGTTATGGCGCGCCGTATCGTGTGTATCGGTATGAACACCGCAGCCGGCGACGATCTTCACGTCGGCTCCTTCCCCTATGTGAAAATCGTTATAGACGATATCGTCTATATTTCCGTGAGTGACACAGGCCGGGATATAGATGACTTCTTCTTTGGCTCCGGCGGCGACGCGGATATTGAGACCGGGTTTGTCCTCCATCGGCGTCATGGTGACCTGTGCGGTAGTTTCAGTTCCGGCACAGGCGCCGTCCTCACGGATGAAATAAGAACCGGCGCGGTGATTTGCCGTCCAGTCCGTCAGCTCTTTGAGGAGTTCTTCTGTAATGGAATTCATAAATCACACCCCTTTTCCTATCGGACAGATTGTCCCTTTTTCATCGGAAAACAGCTCCGGAAAGACCGATTCGGCCGAACCTTCACTGCGTATCTTTCCGTCTGCGATGACGATGATATCATCTGCGATTTCCAGGATACGTTCCTGATGAGAGATGATCAGAAGTGCGTGTTTCTGGTCTTCTTTCAGTTCACGGAAAGTCTCGATCAGGCTGGAGAAGCTCCACAGGTCGATGCCGGCCTCCGGTTCGTCGAAGATCAGATAACGGGCGTTGCGGGCGAGTACCGTGGCAATTTCGATGCGCTTTCTCTCGCCGCCCGAAAGTTTTTCGTCCATCGGACGTCCGCAGTATTCCTGCGCGCAGAGTCCCACATACTCCAGAAGCTGGCAGAGGCGTTCGTCGCCCAGTTCGGAGCCGGCTGCCGTTTCGAGCAGATCCTGCACGCTCAGGCCTTTAAAACATACCGGCTGCTGAAAAGCAAAAGCGATGCCATTTTGAGCCCGTTTTGTGATATCCCAGCCGGTAATATCTTCTCCGTCCAGGAGAATCCTTCCGGAGGAAGGTATTTCCAGACCGGCGATCAGCTTGGCCAAAGATGTCTTTCCGCCGCCGTTCGGACCGGTGATTACGGTCAGTTTTCCTGGCCGGACAGAAAAAGTGATTCCTTTTAAAAGCT
>CALXIZ010000135.1 GCA_944388495.1 uncultured Clostridia bacterium
GATTTCAATATATAATATAATGTAGCTATTTATTTTTGGGGATGATTACAGGATCTTTAATCCAGAAAAATTATTGCCAGAGAAAGGAGATGCTCCCCGTGATTAAATTAGTTAATGTAAACAAGTCCTTCGGTGACCTTCATGTTCTCAAAGACATAAATCTGCAGGTCGGAGAAGGGGAAAAACTTGTCATTATCGGACCCTCCGGCTCCGGCAAGAGTACGACCGTACGCTGTATGAATTTTCTGGAGGAACCGACATCGGGAGAAGTGTATATAAATGGTGTACAGCTCACCCATAAAAACAAGACGGAGATCGTTCGCAGTTCTGTTGCTATGGTATTTCAGCAGTTCAATCTCTATCCGCATAAAACGGTGCTTGAGAACCTGACGCTGGCTCCTATCAAGCTGCAGAAAGTTCCGAAAGCTGAAGCCGAGGAACTGGCTTACAAATATCTTGATATAGTCGGGCTTCGGGAAAAGGCGAAAAATTATCCGGCTACTCTTTCCGGCGGTCAGCAGCAGCGTGTTGCTATTGCAAGAGCGCTGTGTTCGCGTGCGAAGATCATTCTGTTTGATGAGCCTACTTCGGCTCTGGATCCTGAGACTGTTCAGGAAGTACTGGACGTAATGATCAGACTGGTAAGCGAAAAGAATATTACCATGGTTGTCGTCACCCATGAAATGGGTTTTGCACGCCAGGTCGCTGACAGAGTTATCTTTATGGATGACGGCCGTATCATCGAGGAAGGAACACCGGAGCAGCTTTTCGACCATCCGACCGAAGAGCGTACAAAAGCATTTTTAGGTAAGATTCTGCGCTGATTTCCCGGGAGACAGGGAGAATCGTGAAAAAAGGAGGATTATGAAATGAAAAACTGGAAAAAAGGTATGTCACTGCTTCTGGCAGTCATCATGTGCGTCGCATTTGCAGCATGTTCTTCTTCGGAAGGCGGCGGAAGTGCGGAAGGAGGCAGCACGCCGGACAACCTTCCGTCTGATGTTCAGGCGATTGTGGACCGCGGTGTTCTGCGTGTCGGTGTAAAATCTGACGTTCCGAATTTCGGATATCAGGATGTACTGACGGAAGAATATTCCGGCCTGGAAATCGATCTGGCGAATAAGATTGCAGAGACGATCGGCGTTGACGATGTTGAATTTACAGCGGTTACGGCGGCTACCCGCGGCCAGCTGTTGGATTCCGGCGATATTGACATGGTAATCGCTACCTTTACTATCAATGACGAACGTAAGGAAAGCTGGAATTTCACGACGCCGTATTATACGGATGCAGTGTCCCTGCTGGTCAAGAAAGACAGCGGTATTGCAGACTATGCCGACCTGTCGGATAAAGTAATCGGCGTAGCTACGGGATCCACTTCCATGGAAGCTCTGATCGCTGCAGCCGCAGAACAGGGTGTTACACTGACAAGTGCCGCTAACTTCTCTGAATATGCTACTTATCCTGAAATCAAGACTGCTCTGGATGCCGGCCGTGTAGATGCTTTCTGTGTAGACGGTTCCATTCTCTCCGGTTATCTTGATGACAGTGTGGAACTTCTGGAATCCATCAGATTTGCTCCTCAGGAATACGGTATTGCTACGAAGCTGTCCAACACAGGCTTGGCAGAGTATCTGGATGATCTGGTCAACACATGGCTGGAAGACGGAACTATCGACCAGATGATTTCTGACAATGGTGCAGCTGCATCTTTTGAAGGCTAATGCGAAGGGCTGACGCCCGGGCTTATGCCTGAAATGAAATCTTTATCGTTCTGATCTGAAGCCGGAGCAGCTGCTCCGGCTCTTTTCAGGAGAATCCCGTCAATCATGTTTTTCTGTTTCCGAGGGAAGCAGGCGCAGCGGGAAAGGAGAAGTCCTGCCGTTTATCGCGCCGAACTGCCGGGGGTTTCCTGAAAGAGCGAGATTTCTTCGAAGGAGATTCTTCTATGATTGAACAGATTTTGACTCCATGGCGCTGGGAGAGTATTCTGAGCCAATGGCCCGTGCTGCTTAAGGCGTTTCTCGTCACTCTGGAGGCTGCGGTTCTGGCCCTGCTCCTGGCTCTCGTGCTGGGTATTATTTTCGGTCTGATGTCCTCCTCTCATCATCGCCTGCCAAGGGCTATCGCCCGTGTGTATGTAGAATTTTTTCAGAATACACCGCTGATGATTCAGCTTTTCTTTGTATTTTTTGCGCTGCCGTACGCGGGCGTATCTTTAAATTCTTTTACGTGCGGTGTTCTGTGCGTAGGTATCTATACCGGAGCCTATATTTCAGAGGTAGTCCGTGCAGGTATCGGTTCTATTTCACGGGGACAGTTTGAAGCCGCTTATTCTCAGGGCTTCACATATCTTCAGACCATGATGCTGATCGTTTTGCCGCAGACGGTAAAAATTATTCTGCCGCCTCTGGTAAATCAGTGTGTAAACCTCATTAAAAATACCTCTGTTCTGGCGATGATTGCCGGCGGAGATCTGATGTACGTGGCCAATAACTGGGCTACAAACGGAAATGCCAGCTACGGGCCGGCTTATCTGCTGGCAGGCGCTCTCTATTTCTGTATCTGCTTCCCGCTTTCCACCTGGGCAAGAAGACACGAGGAAAAGCTCAAGCAGCAGGATGTACAGAAGCCTGAAGAAGCATCAGGAAAGGAGGCGATAGCATAATGATAGAATATCTGAGCGGTCTGTTTACACCGACGATACTGATGTATCTGCTCAAAGGTTTTGGTATCACGATGAAAGTGGCAGCTATCGCGATCGTGCTGTCTATTATTATCGGTGCTGTTCTCGGCCTGATCCGTTCCTATGCTCCCGGCATTCTGAAGAAGCTGGCCGGAATCTACATCGAATGGTTCCGCAATACGCCGAATCTGCTGTGGGTTATGGTATGCTTTATCGCGGCTCCTCTGCCGAGCGACTGGTCCCGGTGTGCGATGGCCTACGTCCTGTTTACTTCGGCGATGATGGCTGAAATCGTGCGCGGAGGACTGAATTCCATTCCGAAAGGACAGTTTGAAGCCGCGCATTCTCAGGGATTTACCATGGTAGGCACACTGTGGTATATTATTCTTCCGCAGTGTTTTCGTCAGATCATTCCGACGATGCTGAGCCAGATCATTACAGTAATCAAAGACACATCCTTTATGGCTCAGGTAGCTGTTGCGGAGCTGCTCTTCCGGACGAAAAACCTGATGAGTATCTTTTATAACGTGACGGGACGACAGATTACGGCTTCCGATGTATTCCTTCTTTTCGGATTTGCCATGCTCCTGTATTTTATAGTCAATTTTGCTCTGTCCTGTATCGTCCGCTATCTGCAGAAGAAGGACAGTGCCGGCGGTAAGCTTGTAGGATAGAGAACAAATTCATACAGACAGAATTGGTTCAGAAAATCTGCAGCGGATCTCTGAATCTGCCGGTAAAAACATATACAGAAACAGGAGATTCCCGAAGCGGGATCGTTAAAAACCCCCCTCAGGCGGCATGACATGTCGTCTGAGGGGGTTTTTTGCGTTCGGGGAAAGGAAGAAAAGACGGCGGGATATCATAGTCATACGGAAACGATATACATCAGAACGGCACGCAGATATCCCTGCCGTTCAGCTGTATGACCCGGGTATCGATGTGGTAGATTTCGGACATGTTCGCATCCGTTATGACGTCATGCGCATTTCCCGAGGCGATGATACCGCCGTTATGGAGAATTACGGTGTCACAGTCGAGATAGAGCGCGTGATCCGGAAAATGTGTCGTCATCAGAACGCCGATACCCAGATCGTGAAGCTGTTCCACCAGCTTGATAAACCGGAACTGGTTTCCGAAATCGAGATGAGACGTCGGTTCATCCAGAATGATCAGTTCCGGTTCCTGAGCCAGTGCGGAGGCGATCATTACCATCTGCCGTTCACCGCCGGACAGGGCGGTATACGGCTTTTCGGCGAGATGTGAGATGTGAAGATATTCCAGTTTATCCATTGCGACAGCACGGTCGTTTTTGCCCGGACTGGCAAAATATCCGATACGGGAGGTGCGTCCCATCATGGCGACATCGATGACAGGAAAGGCAAAGGAAGGCACATGTGACTGCGGAAGGTATGCAACCTTGCGGGCCAGTTCGCGCGGACGGTATTTTTCCACTTCCTTTCCGTCGATGCGGATCGTTCCCTTCTGTATGTGATTCTGATGAAGAAGACATTTCAGAAGTGTACTTTTTCCTGTGCCGTTGGAACCGAGAATGCAGAGAATACCGGGTGTTTCGTAGGAAAAGGTAAGATTTCTGAAAATGGTTCTTTCGCTGCTGTACTGAAAAGAAATATTGTTTACTTCTAGTCTCATTACCAGTCCACCTTCTTTTTCAGGATAAAGTACATAAACAGCGGTGCGCCGATAATTCCGGTGACCACTCCGATCGGAATTTCGGAACTGCTCACAGTCCGGCAGAGGTTGTCGATGATCAGCAGATAGCAGATGCCCAGCGAAACACTGACGGGGCAGATTTTGCGGAAATCCGGTCCGACGATCATTCTGGCGAGATGAGGGACGACGATTCCGACCCAGCTGATGATTCCCGAAATACTTACAACCATCGACGTCAGGACGCTGGCGGCGAGGATGACGACAGCTCTGTCGAATTTCACATTGACACCGTAAGAAGCGGCTTCTCTGTCTCCCATACTCATCACGTTGATTTTCCACCGATAGAGCCAGATCAGCAGAAACGCCGCAAAATATACAGGAAGAATGTACAGAACTTTTTCCTGACTGCTTCCGCTCAGACTTCCCATCAGCCAGAAAACGATCTGAGGCAGTTTTTCGAAGGGATCCGCCACAAACTTCAGGAGCGCCACCAGAGAGGAGAACAGTGCGCTGACGAGCATTCCCGCCAGAACCAGTGTCGTCGAACCGCTTTTGCTCCTCGAGGCCAGAAGAAATGTGATTCCGATGGAGACGAGGCCGAAGCAGGCGGAAAATCCCTGTATACCGACCGTTCCCAGCGAAAGGACGATTCCCAGCGCGGCGCCGAATCCGGCTCCGTTCGATACGCCCAGAGTATAGGGGGAGGCCAGCGGGTTTTTGAACATAGACTGAAATACCGCTCCGGAGAGAGAAAGCCCTGCTCCCACGAGGCAGGCGGCCGCGATGCGCGGCAGCCTGATGGTCCAGAAGAGATTGACGGTCCGTTCCTCTACTCCTCCGAAATCTCCGGTGATTTTTCCGATGAAAATCCTGATAATATCATCCGGCGCGGTATGATAAGCACCGATCAGCATAGAGACGGCCGCGAAGGCAAGAGGAAGCAGGATGAGTGCCGCTGTGCCCAGAAATCGCTTCGGGGATGTATTACTCATCATTTCTATTCAACACTTTCCGTAAACTCAACACCGTAGAATTCTCTGTAAAATTCCTCCGCTCTCTCCTGCACGTATTCTGCGGAGATTTTGTCGGGATAGAACTGATGAGCCATCCACAGCTCTCCGAGTGCGACAGAATCACTGTCCGGGTTTCCGAACGGCTTCGTCCAGTAAGGGGCGAGAATGACATTTCCGTTTTTTACGGCGGAAAGCTCCCGATATTTTTCATCCGTCGTGATCTGTTCGTATACCTGAGGATAGCGGTCCTGAACGATGATAATCTCAGGATCCCAGTTATAGAGCTGTTCCAGGCTGTATTCCTTATATCCCGAGATATCCTCTGCCGCTACATTAATGCCGCCGGCGCGCAGCAGCATGCAGCCGACATATTTGTCATCTCCGTATGTCTGATTATTTTCATTGGCGATAAAAACACGGACACGGTCGCTGTCAGCGACATCGCTGATCTTTTCTTCTACATAGGCCCGAGATTCCATGGCGAAATCCCAGAGCTGAGAGGCTTTTTCCTCTTTTCCGGAGAGCATGCCCAGAGTTTCGACTGCCCACTGAAGACCTTCCGTATAGGCGGCGTCAGCATCGCTCAGGTTCGGATTCTGCGCTTCTGCCTGTTTGCCTTCACCTCTCAGGCTGACGACGATAGCAGGGATGCCGAGTTCTTCAAACTGAGCGATCGTATCTTCACTGCACTGAGGGGCGAGAATGACGAGGTCCGGATCGAAAGAGGCGATCGTTTCAACATTCGGCTCACTCAGTGTTCCTGCGGTGGGAAGCTCTTCGATTCCGGGAAAGACGTCTGTCATATATTCTCCCAGATCGGTTCTCCAGTCATCTTCTGTACATACGATCTGATCCTGAGCGCCGAGTTGTGTCAGAATGTCGAGAGAGTGGTGCTGCATACATGCGATCCGTTCGACGGGATATTCTACCGTTACGCTGCGTCCGTTCTGATCCGTCAGTTCGACCGTCTGTTTTTCCGCGGCAATCGGTTCCGCGGAAGAGGACACGTCATTTTCTCCCGTATTGCCGCATCCTGTCATCAGGCTGACCGCCAGCATCAGGGCGAGCAGCAGGCAAATTCTTTTCTTCATAACATCCTCCTGTCCTGTATGATAAAAAGTCATCGGATACCGTTTTTATCTGTTTTTTCTGAAGTATACATATCCGCCCGCAAAAATGTGCAAAGTCAGATCTTTGCCGGATCCGGCCTGAAATATCTGCGATATCGCGTAATATGAAAATCGGCTGAAACCGTTTGAAATCAAATATTCTGGTTAAATATCTGATTTGCTCATATCAAAATATATTAAAAATATTTAATATATTTTTTAATGTAAATAATATTATATTTTCATATAGACTCGATTTTGATATATAAAAACAAATAAAAACTAAATGAATTATAACATTACATGCATATATCGTCAATTAAAATGAAATATGCAATAAAATATAATCCGAAAAAAGAAAAAAGAAAAACCCGAAACCGCGACGGTTTCAGGTTTTTCCGTGATTAAGGGAGGATATTTTCAGATTTCTTTCAGAAGATGTGCCCGGAAATCCAGGTCAGCTTTTTGGCACGGCCTCTCTCATCCGTTTCTCTTCTGTCAGTCCCAGATACTGTCGCGTTCGTAACCGAGGACAGTTCCGGAAGAAGCATCGATTTCAAATTCATATTCGAAATTGCCGCTGAAAAACTCGATTTCATAGACGGCTCTTCCGTCGTCAAAGTCGAATTCGGCTTTTTTGAATGTCGCCTGAGAAGCGGAAATGCCGGCTCTGCCGAGAGCGATATTTTTCGCTTCATCTGCGCTGATATACTGACCTCCGTTATTGCCTGACGGAGCGGAAGGCGTATAATATTCCGCATCGTAGTCTATATCGATAATTTTACCGGTAGCGGCGTCGATCTCGTAGTCGTATTCCGTGAAATTATTTTTGTTGTAGAATTCGACCTCGTATTCTCTGCGGCCGTCGTCGTAGTCCATTTTAACCCGGACAAAGGTTACCTGATTTTCCGTCAGACCGGCGTGATTCAGTGCGATTTCTCTGGCTCTGCTTTCGCTGATATAACTGCCGCTGTCTGTGCCCGGAGCTGTGCCGGTATTCGTTCCGGTTCCCTGACCGCCGTTTTCGTCATAGAAGCTGTCGGCGTCGGTGACGAGACTGCCGTCAGGAGCCTTCGGAGACAGTATGGCTGTGCGGGAAGCGCCGTCCCACTGTACGTTTTTATTCATCAGTTCGCCGATGGCGCGCAGCGGGAGGTAAGTGGTTCCCTCATAGAGCATCGGGTAGACAGTATTGCCGCTGACATCGGTAAAGGTGCGCGCCGTGCCGTCGACAACGATCGTGAAATCGCTGCGGATCTGTGCGGTAATCGTGCGGGATACAGCCGTGTTGTCCGGTGTGCCGGCCGTCAGTCCCGTAGTGCGGGGGCTGCTCAGCGTTGCGGTCAGCGTGGACTGATTCCAGTTTACGTTTTTGTCCATCAGTTCACCGATGGCGCGCAGCGGAAGATAGGTGGTTCCGTTATAGATAATCGGATGAACCTCCCGGCCCTGAACGTTATAAAATGTACGGGATACCCCGTCCACCACGATGGTGAGATCGGGACTCAGCGTGGCGCTGGCGGCGGCGCCGGTACGTTCTGCAGCGCCTGCCTCTGCGGCGGGTGACATGCCCGTCGCAAGACCGAACGTCAGAAGAAGGCATAAGAGGGCGATTCCCATGCGTGTGCCTGTGCGGCTGAATGTTCTTTTCTTTTCCATTTCTTCATCTCCTTTTCTTTTAGCTGCTGTCTGCAGTTTTTTCTTTCACTCCGCCGGTTTTCGGAAGCGGATGAAAAGAGCTGTAAAGGTGTATCGTATCAGAGAGACTCCGCTTCCCATTCGCGGATCGCTCCGGAGTAACCGTCGATCGTGAATTCGTATTCCATCCCGCTGTAGATGATTTTGCCCTCATATTCGAGATGTCCGTCATCGTAGTCGGTTTCAAATTCGCGGATATCGGCGGAGGATGCGCCGGGAACCTGAGCGAGAGCGATCTCTCTGGCCTTCGATGCGGTGATCGTGCTGCCTTTGGAAGGCGGATCGTAATATTCCGCATCGTAATCATATTTGATGACGGCTCCGGTATACGCATCGATTTCGTAATCGTACTCGCTTCGGTCGGCAGTATTATAAAATTCAATTTCGTAAATCTGCCGTCCGTCGTCGCGCTCGAGCTGACAGGAAATAAACGTGACCTGAGTGCTGCCGAGTCCGGCATGAGAGAGGGCTTTTGATTTTGCCTCTTTTTCTGTCAGCATGCCGCCGGCGGATGTTTCTGCCTGAACGGCGGACTGCGGGGCGCCGGAAGAGGATGTCTGCCGCGGGTCGGAAGATGAATTGTTTTCCGTTCCGGCCGTCTCTGCGGAATTTCCGCCGGATGCTTCTGCCTCAGCGTTTGAAGGTCCGCTCATCTCGATAACCGTACCTGTCAGAGCGTCGATATCGCAGCGGTATGTTCTGCCGTTTACGTCGAATTCGATCCGGTAATAGTCTGTTCCGTTTCTGTTTTCCAGCGTTGCGGAGCGGACCGATGCTTCGGCTGCAGAGTGGCCGGAGGCTTCCAGAGCCAGAGCCTGTGCGGCCTGCTGCGTGATATATTCCAGACGGTTCTGCTGGGACGCACAGCTGCAGAAAAGCAGCAGGGCGGTCAGTCCCAGAACCGGCAGGAAACGTCCCGCCGTTTTCATATTGCGTTCCTCCTTTCCCGTATCTTCAGTGAGGTTTCTCTCTTTCTTTGAGTATATCTTAGAGGAGAAACATGAAATCTACATGAAACAGAGAACGGAAAAAAAGTTTTTTCGGATTTTTTTCTTCAGCCGGAAAGAGGAAGATGAAGAGTGAAGGTACTGCCGGAGCCGACCGCACTGTCGAGCGTCATTCTGCCTTTGTGGATCGATGCGATCTGGCGGACCATGGCGAGGCCGAGACCGACGCCGCTGTCCGCACTGCGGGAAGGATCCGCCTGGTAAAAGCGCTGCCAGATTTTCTCCTGATGTTCGGGAGGAATGCCGATGCCGTCGTCCCGGACGGAGAGCAGTGCTTCGCCGCCGCTTTTTTTCAGCTGAACCTGTATCATTCCGCCGGGCTTTCCGTATTTGCAGGCATTTTCCAGCAGATTGACGAGCAGGCGGGAGAGCAGCGCGATATCACCCTGTACGATGACCTCCTCCTGCAGGTCTAAAACCGGGCGGACGGCGCACTGTGACGGCTCCTCACAGACAGAACGGACGAGATCCGCAAGATCGATCTTCTCCATGCTGGCTGATTCGATCCCCTGCTCCAGGCGCGTCATACTCAGAAGCTGTGAGATGGTCGAAGCCATTCTGTCCGCCTGGCGGTGAATCATAGCGACCGTCTCCTGATGATCCTCAGGCGTCTCGTCATATTTTTCGGCATATTCACAGGCGCTTTTTATGATCGAAACCGGTGTACGAAGCTCGTGGGAGGCATCGGCCGTAAACTGGCGTTCCGCTTCAAAGGAAGTCTCAAGACGTTCGAACATGCCGTCAAATTCCGCTGCAAGACGGGAAAATTCATCGCTTCCCGGCGGCAGGCCGATGCGGCCGGAAAGATCGCGGGCTTCATTGATCGCTGCGGCGGTGCGTGTGATATGTTC
>CALXIZ010000136.1 GCA_944388495.1 uncultured Clostridia bacterium
GTGATGGTCACATGAAAATCACCTTCATATTCTTTTCGGAATTCCTCGAGAAGCTCCGCCACCTTTTCAAAAACATTTGACATGTGCCGTTCATAACGCTTATACAGTATCTCATCCCGGTCTCCCAGCAGAATCAGTTTGACCGTTGTGGATCCTACGTCAATTCCCAATCTCATAATTTTGCTTTCCTCCCGAATAGAATGGCCGCGGACGATCTCATTCGTCCTCCTCATCCTCTCCTGCAAGGCCGGCTTCATAGGAAACTGTCTTCAGTCCTGCCAGCGTCACTTCCGCGATCTGCTCCACAGACCAGCCGATCAGTTCCGAGGCTTTTCTTGTGACGTCTCTGTTCACATGAACCGCAAAGGATTCATCATTAAATTTCTCCATAATATATGGCAGCTCTGTATCTTCGATATTTTTTCCCGGCTGAGCGAGAACGGCAGCCGTGATCATTTCTGTCATCTCATCTACAGCGTAGAGAGTTTTTTCGAGCATCGTCTCCGGTTTTACATCAGTGTAGACAGGATACCCGTGGCTGACGACCGCACGGACAAAATCCTCGTCATATCCGGCTTCTCTCATGATTTCTTCGGATTTCCGGCAGTGCTCCTGCGGATATTCCTGATAGTCGAGATCGTGCAGAAGACCTACAAGGCCCCATTTGCGCACGGTAAACGGATCCTTCCCGTCTTTTTCCGCACAATATCTCATGACGCCTTCCACCGCGAGTGCGTGTCTCAGCATCTTCTCGTCATCCACCCAGTCCTGTAACATATCGCTTGCCTGCATTCTTCCGGCTGGTACCATAATCATTCACTCCTTATCTGCTGTTTTGTCTCTGTATCTGTAATCTTTCCGCATTGTCTTATAGAATACCCCGAAACGGAACGATTTACAACGGATGAAATGCTTTTTCCTCTTTTTTTCGCTTTCCTCGTAATCTGCGGTCAGTCTGAAGAAAGATATTTCCGGCGGTATCATCTGATGCCGGAGAATTTTTATCCGTTTCTTCCGCCTCATAACGACGCCGGCCCGCATGAACTCATAACCAGCATAAACTCATAAAAAGAACGGACTCTCCTGCGGGAGGTCCGCCCTTTTCGAAAGCCGTATCTCGTTCTGAAACGTTCAGTCATCAGGATCGATCATCGAGATCGATGTCATCCAGTATCGTTTCCACCTCATCTTCATCCGAAAGTGCGGCGTCCACGACCTTGATCTCATCCTCTTCACTGCCGACCCGTTCTTTTTCCTTTTCAAGAGCTGCGATATCAGCATAGACCACATCAATCTCCGAACAGATCGCTTTCACTTTATCGTCGATCTCGTGTCCGCTCTTAAATTGCTGGTAAATGTACTTACCGAGTTCAAATTTGAGCGTTTTTGCATCACGCTCTTTTTTCTTGATTTCCATGGTGATCTTGCCGGTTTCGACGAACTCTCCCGACTTCTGCGCCACCGACTTGCCGATATCACTCAGTTTGTCTAAAAATGCCATCGTCTACCCTCCTTTTCCGCTTTCCGTATATCTCTTCTCTTATGTTTTCACACAAAATGTGTCATTTTTCCGTCTTTTCCTTTTTTTCCGGTCTGCCGCAAATCTGTGACATGCACTCTTTTCTGCAGATTTCAGCAGATTTTATGTGAGCAAGTCTGTAAGCCGAGTTCTGTATCAGACAATCATCTTTCTAGACGCACCGTTGCCGGTACGTTCGAGCAACCTACCTTCCGGGCAGCGACGGGCAGCCGCTTTCTGAGCCCTTTCTTGGTCTTGCTCCAGGTGGGGTTTACACAGTCATGTGTCGTTGCCGACACACCGGTGAGCTCTTACCTCGCCTTTTCACCCTTACCGTAAAAACGGCGGTTCTTTTCTGTTGCACTTTCCTTGAAGTCGCCTTCACCGGACGTTATCCGGCACCTTCGCCCTGTGGAGCTCGGACTTTCCTCATCGCAGATGCGACGCGACTGTCTGACTTACTCACATAAAACCAAATGCCATTCTGCTATTATCATACCACAATATATCGGATATATCACAGTTTTCTTTTCCGCAGCCGGCCCGGAAAAATTTCTTTTTTCACAGAGTTTCTCTGTATGCTGAAAACGGATTCAGATCGGAACGGGAAACCAGAATGTCAAGATCACCCGGATTCTTTTCCCGCAGCTGCGCCGCAAAATTTTCGGAAAAGATATTTTCCGTTCCGAAATGACCGGCATCCACGACGCAGATCCCCCTTTCACAGGCGTCTCTTCCGTCATGATACTTTACATCACCGGTGACATAGACATCGGAACCGTTCTTCCATGCGTTTTCGATAAACTCCGATCCCGCGCCGGTACACAGCGACACCTTCGATACCGATTCCGGCACAGGGCCGGCGATGCGGTAGATGTTTCGGTCACAGACCGAAATCAGCCGCTTCATAAAGACATCGAAAGGAATCCGCTCCTCATAGATTCCTTCCCTTCCCATACCGCAGCCTTCCTCTTCCGCAGGCAGAAGCGGCCGGATTTCTTTAAGGCCCAGCTTTTCCGCAAGATACTGGTTTGTCCCGTGTCTTGCGGAATCAAAAGAGGTATGAGCGGAATAAACGGAAATACCTGCCTGTATCAGACGGATAATATAATTTCCCGTAACAGTATTATCGTCAACCGCACCTGTTTTTCGAAACAGAAGAGGATGATGCGTGACGATCATATCCGCTCCTGTCCCGATCGCCTCTGAAATGACATCCTCTGAAATTTCCAGGCTGACAAGTATTTTTCTGATCTGCCGCTTCCCGGCACAGCGGATCTGAAAGCCGCTGTTATCCCACGCCTCTGCCAGATGCGCAGGCGCAATCTCCTCGATGAGAGCCTCTACCTGATCTATCTGTGCCATATTTCTCCGCCTCTCTGCGATAATGCATATTCCTCTATACGGCGCAGCTGAGCCAGTCTTTCCTCGCTGCGGTACATCCGTCTCAGTGCATCATCATTATCTGTGCTGCTGTTTCTGCGTATCCGTTCTATGATATCATTTTCCTGCCTGACTTTTCTGCGTACGAATTCCAGCGCATAAGGCTTGCATTCCGTATAATACAGAAGCGGAATCTCGCGTTCCAGTTCATCCGCAATGGAAAGCTCCTCTTTCAGCTTTCTCGCCGCATCCTTTCTGCGGCGAACCTCCTTTTCTTCCTCATCTCCGGCCTGCCGCACCGTTATAATCTCGCAGAGCCTTCTGCCTTCGGCAGCCAGAGATTCATCCGTGATCTCAAGATACGGAACCGTTTCGATCCAGGCCCGCAGACGGCGTGCGTAATTGCGCGGCTGAAGAATAAATGCGGAAAAGCTCTTCGTCTTCTCTTCATTTTCTGCCAGAATGTCGCGGATCAGTATTCCGCCCATACCGGCGATAATCACCACATCAGCCTCGCCGTTTTCGAGTACGGAGATGCCGGATCCGTGCCGGATATCGAGTTTTGCGCCCGGAAGATGACGTTCTATATTTTCTCTCGCCTTTTCCAGAGGTCCCGTATTGATATCGGACAGA
>CALXIZ010000137.1 GCA_944388495.1 uncultured Clostridia bacterium
AAGGGCCGAGACCGGAAGAGGAAAAAGAAGAACGCGACAGAGAGAAGCGCCGTGTGTTCGATGAGCTGTCAGCTCTGACGGGCTATCGTCCGGAATGGGGGACTCTGACAGGCGTACGTCCGGCAAAGCTGGCGAATGAGATGATGGATTCGGGTCTCTCGGAGGAAGAGACGGCGGAGATATTCCGCAGGCGGTATTATGTGAGCGATGAAAAAATCGGGCTTGTACTGGAAACCTGCAGAAATCAGCGTTTTCTCACTTCTCAGCCGGCAGGAAGGACGGCGGGCGTGTATATCGGGATTCCTTTCTGTCCTACACGCTGTCTGTACTGTTCCTTTGCTTCAAATCCGGCTGACGAAGACGGGATGAGACGTTATCTCGAAGCTCTGCTGACGGAGATCGATGCTGCGGCGGAACGGATGAGAGAACTGGAGGTACGGCCGGAAAGCATCTATATCGGCGGCGGCACACCTACGTCGCTCGGCGCCGATATGCTGAAGCGTCTTCTCTCACGGGTAACGGACCGCTTCGATATGGGCGGCGTCAGGGAATTCTGCGTGGAAGCGGGACGCCCGGATACCGTCACGGAAGAAAAGCTGACTGCGATGAGACAGTACGGTGTAGGCAGAATCAGCATCAATCCTCAGACGATGAATGAAGAGACACTGAAAGTCATCGGGCGTTCTCACAGTGTGGACGACATAAAAAGAGCCTTTGCCATGGCCAGAAAATGCGGAATTCCTCAGATCAATGCGGATATCATCGCAGGTCTTCCGGGGGAGGATGCGGCGATGTTCCGGAATACTCTGCGCAGTCTGCTCGCCCTGTCGCCGGAAAATGTGACGGTGCATACTCTGGCCGTGAAGCGTGCCTCGCGTCTGAAGGAACAGAATGAAAATTATCATTATGAGAACGCCTCTCATGTCGGCGGAATGGTTCGTGAAGCGCGCAGAGTTCTGACAGAGGCCGGATACCGGCCGTATTATATGTACCGTCAGAAGCATATGGCGGGAAATTATGAAAATGTATCCTATGCGCTGCCAGGCAGCGAATCGGTATATAATATCCGCATCATGGACGAGCATCAGACGATTGTCGCTCTCGGCGCCGGGGGAATCAGCAAGGCGTATTATCCGGAAAGCAACCGGCTTGTACGCGTGCCGAACGTGTCGAATTATGAGATCTACATCGACAGGCTCGGCGAAATGACGGAACGCAAAGAGAAAAATCTGTACGGTCCCTTTCGGCAGAGATGAGGACAGGAAAATAACAGTGAGGCGGAATCGGATAAAGGAGGATAAGATATCATGCTAATCAAGGCCCCGAAGGGGACGAAGGATATCCTTCCGGGACAGTCACCGAAATGGCAGTATGTAGAAAATACATTCCGGGATCTGTGCGGGAGGTACGGAATCGAAGAGATCAGAACGCCGGTATTTGAACACACCGAGCTCTTTCAGAGGGGCGTAGGTGATACGACAGATATCGTTCAGAAGGAAATGTACATATTTGAGGATCACGCAGGCAGAAGCATCGCTCTCAAGCCGGAAGGCACAGCCGGCGTGGTCCGCTCTTATATCGAAAATAAAATATACGCGGATGTAAAGCCGGCCAAATTCTGCTATGTCATTCCGTGTTTCCGCTACGAAAAGCCGCAGGCGGGCAGACTTCGCGAATTTCACCAGCTGGGTGTGGAGATTTTCGGAGCCGGGGATATGACGGCCGATGCGGAAGTGATCTCACTGGCGATGGACTTCTTTGAAGAACTCGGCGTCGGAGATCTGGAACTTCGCATCAACAGTATCGGATGTCCGGCGTGCAGAGCGGAATACAGAAAAGCGCTTCAGGATTTTCTGAAGCCTCATTATGAGGAATTCTGCGATACCTGCAAGAGCCGTTTTGAGAGAAACCCGATGAGAATTCTCGACTGCAAGAATCCGCACTGCAATGAACTGGCGGAAGGTGCTCCGAGAATGATCGATTATCTGTGTGATGACTGCAGGTCGTCTTTTGAAGAGCTGAAAGAAAATCTCGGCGCTCTCGGAATCGCCTATACCGTCGATCCGGGCATCGTCCGGGGACTGGATTACTATACAAAGACTGCCTTTGAGATCGTAACGAATACGATCGGAGCTCAGGGCACCGTGTGCGGCGGAGGCCGCTATGATCATCTCGTGGAGGAGCTGGGAGGCCCGGCGACGGAGGGCGTCGGATTCGGCCTCGGCATCGAGAGACTCCTGATCGTCATGGAGGCATGCGGAGCGCCGATGCCGGAAAAGGAGCAGGTCGATCTTTTTGTGGCTTTTCTGGGAGATGAAGGCAGAAAACGGGCCCAGAGCATCGTCCACGACCTGAGAAAAAAGGGAATGCATGCTATGCTGGACGTGGCGGCGCGTAATATCAAAGGGCAGTTTAAGTATGCGGACCGGATCGGTGCGCGTTTTACAGCGGTCATCGGCGATGATGAAATCGCCCGCGGCGAAATTACGCTGAAAGATATGCGGACTTCGCAGCAGAGACAGATTACTCTGGATGAGCTGGGCGCTGTTCTGGCAGCGGCAAAAAATGAAGAAACTGCACAAAATGCAGAAACGTCAGTGACTGCAGAAGCTGCGGGTGTTAGACAGGGAGAGTGACTGAAAAATGAGAAATGTCTGGAAGAGAACTGATATGTGCGGCACGCTCAGACTCAGCGATGCCGGCAGGGAAGTCGTACTGAACGGATGGGTCAGTAAAAAGAGAAATCTGGGAGGTCTGATTTTCTGTGATCTCAGAGACAGAAGCGGTATCGCTCAGATCGTGTTTTCCGATCAGGTTCCGGAGGAAATCTTTGAAGCGGCGGACAGTCTGAAAAGCGAATATGTCATCGGAGTCAGAGGCACTGTCGTAGAGAGAGAATCGAAGAACAGAGATCTCGATACGGGAGATATTGAGGTTGCGGTCAGTGAATTCAAGATCTATTCTACGGCCGACACACCGCCGATTTATGTCAGAGACGACGATAATGTGGATGAAAATCTGCGTCTGAAATACCGGTATCTCGATCTGAGAAAACCGAAGATGCAGAGAAATCTCAGAGTGCGTCATCAGGTAGCCATCTGTGCGCGCAACTTCTTTGACCGTGAGGGATTCATCGAGGTGGAGACGCCGAGCCTGATCAAGCCTACGCCGGAGGGAGCAAGAGATTATCTCATTCCGAGCAGAGTCAATCCGGGACATTTCTATGCGCTGCCTCAGTCGCCGCAGATGTTCAAGCAGATTCTGATGGCGGCGGGTGTGGACCGCTATTATCAGATTGCGCGCTGTTACCGTGACGAGGATCTCAGAGCAGACCGCCAGCCGGAATTTACTCAGATCGATATGGAAATGTCTTTCGTGGAACCGGACGATATCATGGAACTGCATGAACGCTTTCTGAAGGAGCTGTTTCACGACGTTCTGGGAGTGGAGCTTACGATTCCGTTTCCGCGTCTTCCGTATGATGAGGCGATGTCGAGATACGGAAGCGATAAGCCGGACACGCGCTTCGGTTTTGAACTGAAGGATCTGAGCGATCTGATGGACGGCTGCGGATTCAGAGTCTTTGCCGGAGCCCTGGAAAACGGCGGTATCGTCAGTGCGATCAACATCACGGGCGGAGCAGAGCATTTCAGCCGCAAGGAGATCGACAAGCTGCAGGAAGCCGTAAAATCCTACGGAGCGAAGGGACTCCCGTGGATGAAGGTGACGGCGGACGGCGTCACTTCTCCGATCGCCAAATTTTTCGATGAGGATCAGCTGGCAGCGATTCTCGGGCGTATGGAGGCGTCGGACGGAGATCTGCTGCTCTTCTCAGCCGACCGCAGAAAGGTCGTCTATGATACACTCGGATTTCTGAGAAGAGAGATTGCGGGACGTCTCGGAATGCTCGATGATTCGGATTTCCGTTTCCTCTGGGTGACAGACTTCCCTCTTTTCGAGTATAATGAAGAAGACGGCAGATATTACGCCATGCACCATCCGTTCACTCATCCGGCGGACGATGATGTGGACAGCATCCTTTCGGATCCGGGCAGTGCCAGGGCGAAGGCATATGATATCGTACTCAACGGAGTCGAGGTGGGCGGCGGCAGTATCCGTATTCACGAGAGAGATCTTCAGAAGAAGATGTTCGAGGCACTCGGACTCTCACAGGAGGAGGCGGACGAGAAGTTCGGATTCCTGCTGGAGGCTTTCCGTTACGGCGCGCCTCCTCACGGCGGAATGGCATACGGTCTGGACCGTCTCGTGATGCTGATGCTTGGAGAATCGAGCATCCGTGAAGTGATCGCATTCCCGAAAAACCAGAATGCTCAGTGTCTGATGTCGGAAGCGCCGGGAGAAATTTCCGAGGAGCAGCTGAAGGAGTTGTCAATCCGGGTCACGGCAGAACAGGAGTGACAGATGAGAAAGATCGGAATACTCGGAGGGAGTTTCAATCCGATTCATTACGGGCATCTGATTCTGGCGGAAAATGTAAGGCGGGAGGCCGGACTCGACAAAGTGATCATCATGCCGGCCTATGCGTCACCTTTCAAGCTGAATAAAAAGGCTGCGTCGCCGGAACACAGGTTTCAGATGGTAAGTCTGGCCGTACAGGGCAATGAAGGACTGGCTGCCTCCGACTTTGAATCAGCCAGCGGAAGGGTTTCCTATACGATCGATACGATGAAGATGCTCGAGCAGAAATTCGGAGAGGATTGTCAGCTTTTTTTCATTACGGGAGCTGATTCTATTCTGGAGATCGAGCGATGGCGGGAACCTGCGGAGCTGCTGAGCCGCTATTCTTTTCTCGTGGGCGGCAGACCGGGTTACCGGGATGCGGAGCTGGAGGAATTTGCGGAGTATCTGCGCAGAGAATATCATTCGGATGTCAGAATCATCGACATACCGAAAGCGGATATCTCTTCGACGGAGATCCGCAGGCGGAACATGGCAGGCAGAAGTATACGCTATCTGACACCGGACAGCGTAGTCGATTATATCCGCAGAAACGGTCTGTATACTGAGCGGTAAATGCGGAAGAAAATACGGGGTACTTTATGGATAAGGAATTCAGAAAACAGCTGGATGATTACATCAGAGTCAGGCTGAACGAAAAAAGATACCGTCATACGACAGGCGTCGTCTACACGGCTGTAAGACTGGCAGACCGATACGGCGCCGACAGGGATAAAGCGGAGACTGCCGCGCTGTTTCACGACGCATGTAAAAATCTGGATATTGAGGAGATGAACATGCTCGTGGATCAGTACCGGATCGGAGATTATTATATAGACAAGCCTCAGCTGGCGCACAGCAAGCTGGCGGCGGCGATTCTGGAGGATAAATTCGGCGTGACCGATGAGGATATCCTCAATGCTATCCGTTATCATACCACGGGCCGTGCAGGGATGAGCCTTCTGGAAAAAATCATCTTCGTAGCGGATGCCACCGAGCCAAACAGGACGTACGAAGAGGCGGAGGATCTGAATAAGCTGGCGTTTTCGGATCTCGATCAGGCATGCCTCGAGGTTCTGAAGTGGACAGCCAGACTGGTGGAGGAATCCGGCAGGTACATGGATCCGGATACGACAGAAGCGCTCAGATGGATGGACAGCATGCTCAGAGATCAGTCCGTGGAAGACAGCAGAACGTTTGCCGTCTTTGCGGCACAGACGATCGACGATAAAAAAGGTCTCGACGTCATCGTTCTCGATATACGGGGGAAATCCATGTTTGCGGATTTTCTCCTCATCGCCACCGGCGGATCGGAGCGTCAGATCAATGCTCTGGCATCGGAAGTGGAAGACCGGTCGGAAAAGAGAGGACGTTTTGTACGCCACATTGAGGGAAAGAACGGATCCGGCTGGATTCTGATGGATTACGGCGATGTCGTCATCAATATTCTGTCTGCATCCATGAGAGAAAAATATGATCTTGAAAAAATCTGGTCCGACTGTGAGCAGATAGAGTGGGAGGTATAACAGAGAAGTATGGCAGAGAGATATGATTTTCAGGCCATAGAAAAAAAATGGCAGGATTACTGGGCGGAGAATGATGTATTCCGCACAGAAGAGGATTCTTCAAAAGAAAAATATTACGTTCTGGAAATGTTTCCGTATCCTTCCGGAAAGCTCCATATGGGCCATGTGAGAAATTATTCCATCGGCGATGTCACGGCGAGATATATGCGGATGAAGGGCTTTAATGTCCTTCACCCGATGGGATGGGATTCCTTCGGTCTTCCGGCGGAAAATGCCGCCATCAAACACGGAATCCGTCCGGATAACTGGACGTGGGATAATATAGCGGAGATGAGAGAGCAGTTTAAATCTCTCGGACTCAGCTACGACTGGGAAAGAGAGGTTGCGACCTGTCATCCGGACTATTACCGGTGGATGCAGTGGATTTTCATTCAGTTCTTCAACCGCGGACTGGCCTATAAGAAGAAAAATCCGGTAAACTGGTGCCCGTCCTGCCAGACCGTTCTGGCGAACGAACAGGTGGTGGACGGAAAGTGCGAAAGATGCAAGACGCCGGTCGGCAAAAAAGAACTGTCTCAGTGGTATCTTAAAATTACGGATTACGCGCAGCGTCTTCTCGACGACCTGGATAAGCTGACCGGATGGCCGGAAAAGGTAAAGCTGATGCAGAAAAACTGGATCGGCCGCAGTGAGGGAGCGGAAGTCACCTTTACGATCGAGGGCTTTGAAAAGAAGCTGCAGATCTATACGACAAGGCCGGATACGCTGTTCGGAGCGACTTTCATGGTCATGGCGCCGGAACATCCGTACGTGAAAGAACTCGTCGAAGGAACAGAATATCAGAAAGCTGTCGATGAGTTTATAGATAAGCTGCAGTATCTCAGCGATATCGACCGCAGCTCCACGACGCTGGAGAAAGAGGGCTGCTTTATCGGCAGATATGCGCTCAATCCTCTGAACGGAAAGAAAATTCCGATCTACATCGCAAACTACGTTCTGATGGATTACGGTACGGGTGCGATCATGGCCGTTCCGGCTCACGATACGAGAGACTTCGATTTCGCCAGAAAATACGGACTTGAGATTATTCCGGTCGTCGATCCGAAGAATCCGGACATCGATCTCAATGATCTGCAGGAAGCATGCCCGGGAGAGGGAACGCTGATCAATTCCGGACAGTTTGACGGTCTCGGCAATAAAGAAGCGATGAAGAAAATCATCGCCTATATGGAGGAAAAGGGCATCGGAAAAGGAACTGTCAATTTCCGTCTCAGAGACTGGCTGATTTCCAGACAGAGATACTGGGGAGCGCCGATTCCGATGATTTACTGTGAAGACTGCGGCTGGGTTCCTGAAAAGGAAGAAAATCTGCCGGTCATGCTGCCGACGGATGTGGAATTCACCGGAAAAGGTCAGTCTCCTCTGACGACGAGCAGCACCTTCGGCGATGCCGTCTGCCCGAAGTGCGGAAAGCCGGCGCGCCGTGAAATGGATACGATGGACACGTTCCTCGATTCCTCCTGGTATTTCCTGCGTTATACCGATCCGAAAAATGAGAGCAGACCTTTCGACCGGGAAAAGGCGGATTACTGGATGAATGTCGATCAGTATATCGGCGGCGTGGAACACGCGATTCTTCATCTGCTTTATGCCCGCTTCTTTACAAAGGTCTTCCACGATATGGGAATGATTTCTGCGGAAGAACCTTTTGAAAATCTGCTGACACAGGGAATGGTTCTCAAGGACGGCGCGAAGATGTCCAAATCGGTCGGCAATATCGTGAGTCCGGCGGATATCATCAAAAAATACGGCTCGGATACGGCGAGACTCTTTATTCTGTTTGCGGCGCCGCCCGACAGAGATCTGGACTGGTCGGATACCGGTGTCGAGGGCAGCTATAAGTTCCTCAACCGCGTCTGGCGTATGGTGCTGGAAATTATCGAAAACAGTGAGGCGGACGAAAAAGCCTCTGTCAGCAGCGATGATGACAGAAGTCTGAATTACGAGATGAACAAAACCATCAAGCGCGTATCGGACAGCTTCGCGACAGGAAGATTCAGCTTCAATACGGCGATCAGCTCGATCATGGAGCTCGTCAATGAGATGTACCGCTGCAAACAGAGCGCGGCACCGAACTACCCGCTGCTGCGCGAGACGGCGGAAAAACTGGTACTGGTGCTGTCTCCTTTTGTTCCTCATATCTGCGAGGAGATGTGGCAGAAGCTCGGGCATCAGACATCTGTCTATTATGAATCCTGGCCTGCATATGATGAAGAGGCACTCATGCTCGATACGGTGGAAATCGTCGTGCAGATCAACGGCAGGGTGAAGATGAAGGCTATGGTAGAGAGCGGCCTTTCCAGAGAGGAACTGACAGAAAAGATGATGGCGGATGAGAAGGTCAGAGAGCTGACAGACGGCAAAAATGTGACGAAGGTGATTGCGGTGCCGGGCAAGCTGATCAATATCGTCGTCCGCTGACCGGATGCGGGGCGAAAGCCCGCATGACAGAAAGCCGTATTCGGGCAGGCTGTGAAGCTGCCGGGACGGAAGGTACGAAAAGGACATCACTTCGCGGCAAAAAGGGTCAGGAAGCTGAAACTTCCGGATATCGCCCGAAAAGACGGCTTTCAGAAGAAGAACGGAGAAGAAAACGGCGTGCGGCGGCGGCCAACGGTACGGTGCTGCGGCACGCCGGAGAGTAAAGGAAGGTAAATTTGAAGAACAGAAATCCAAGAAGAAGCGGGAAGGTAAACGAACCTGTCGTAAAGGTCATCCCGCTGGGAGGGCTGAATGAGATCGGAAAAAACATGACAGTCCTCGAATACAAAGATGAAATGCTGCTGGTCGACTGCGGCATGACATTCCCGAGTGACGAAATGTACGGAATAGATATCGTCATTCCGGATATGTCATATCTGATAAATAACAGAGAAAAAATCAAGGGACTGATCATCACACACGGACATGAAGACCATATCGGAGGAATCCCTTATCTTCTGCGCCGTCTGTCTGTTCCGGTCTACGGCACGCAGCTTACGCTGGGAATCCTGGAAAATAAACTGAAGGAACACGGGCTCAATGCAAAGATGAGAGCGATCAGACCGGGTGACAGACTGAATTTCGGATCGTTCCGGGTGGAAGTCCTTCGCATGACACATTCCGTGGCCGGAGCGGTTGCATTTTCGATAACGACGCCGGCCGGTGTCATTTTTCATACGGGAGATTTCAAGATCGATTATACTCCTCTGCAGGGAGAGCCGATCGATTTTCAGAGATTCGCTGAAATCGGAAAAAACGGCGTGCTTCTCCTGATGGCTGACAGCACCAATGCGCAGAGGAAGGGATATACTCCGTCGGAGCAGACCGTAGTAGCGACACTCGATTCCATTTTCGCTCCGGCAAAAAACCGGATCATCGTGGCGACTTTCGCTTCGAACGTCGACCGCGTTCAGCACATCATCGATCTGGCGGTAAAATATAAGCGGAAGGTGGCGGTGTCCGGCAGAAGCATGGTCAACATCGTCGATATCGCATCTCAGCTGGGATATCTGCACATTCCGGAAGGAACACTGGTGGATATCAACCGTCTGAGAAATCTGAGGGACGAACAGATCGTGATCATCACGACGGGAAGTCAGGGCGAGCCGATGTCGGCGCTGACGAGAATGGCGTCAAACGATCACAGGGCGGTACAGATCAAGAAGAACGATATCATTATCCTCTCCTCCAGTCCGATTCCGGGCAACGAGAAGACGATTTCGAACGTGGTCAACAAGCTGCTGGAAAAAGGCGCACAGGTGATCTATTCCGGCATCGCCGACATTCATGTATCCGGACATCCGTGCCAGGAAGAACTGAAGCTCATCCATTCTCTGCTCAAGCCGAAATATTTCATGCCGGTTCACGGTGAATACCGTCATCTCGATGCGCATGCGAAGCTTGCAGAGGGAATCGGCATGCCGCGCAGCAATATCTTTGTCATGAAAAACGGAAATGTGCTGAATATTTCAAGAAACAAGGCTGAAGTGGCAAAAGAGGAAGTCGCTCACGGCAACGTTCTCGTCGACGGTCTGGGCGTAGGCGATGTGGGAAATATCGTACTCCGGGACAGAAAGCTTCTGTCGGAAAGCGGTCTGATCATCGTGGTGGCCGCTATCGAGCGCGGTT
>CALXIZ010000138.1 GCA_944388495.1 uncultured Clostridia bacterium
CAGACAAAAACGCATCGATTGAAAAAGCTTATGAAAAGCTTCAGGTGATCAGCCAGGATCAGAAGAAGCGGATGGAATACGAAGCCAGGGAAAAAGCCATCCGGGACCACAACCAGATGATGAAGGAAGCCGTCGAACGCGGTCTGAAGCAGGGCATCGAACAAGGCATCGAACAAGGTATCGAACAAGGTATCGAACAGGGTATCGAACAGGGTATCGAACAGGGAATTGAACAAGGCATTGAACAGGGCATTGCAATGGGTCGGCTGGAAGTACTGTTCGATCTCGTAAGAGACGGAATACTTACGATTCCCGCGGCAGCGAAAAAAGCTGAAATGGAGCCGTCCGAATTTGAGCGGAAATATCATGAGAATCGTCGGTAGCTGCAGCAGAACATATCGTTATGCGGTCTGAGAAAGCGACTCCGGAGATATCTGCTTTCAGGTCGAAACATGAAAGGAATAGCGATTTACGGTTTTTATCTTTTACATCATCAGAAATATCAGAAATACCGGATATCTGCCTGAAATATGGCAGATATTCTTTATTTAGGGGCTTATATGCCCCATAAATGAAACAGGGGCGGCGCATCAACGGTAAATAACCGTTAACGCGCCGCCCCTTCCTGCCGGCAGAGGTTAAAGCAGTGCCAGAAGGATGAAGTTCAGAATGAACAGTATCGTGCAGACCCATAAGATCGGATGGATCTCTCTGGCTTTTCCTCTGACGATTTTGATGATGCAGTAGAAGATGAATCCGGCTGCGATACCGTATGAGATACTGTAGCACAGAGCCATGAAAATACCTGCGAAAAAGGCCGGTACGGATTCATTAAAATCGTTCCAGTCAATATCTTTGAACGAAGACATCATCATGACACCTACTGCGACGAGAGCCGGTGCAGTCGCTGCGAACGGAACGGCACTGACAAAGGTAGCCAGAAAGGCGGAAAGTGCAAAACAGATGGATACGATGACCGAAGTCAGGCCGGTACGGCCGCCCACGCCGATGCCGGCGGAGCTTTCGACGAAAGTCGTCGTATTGGAGGTTCCGAATAAAGCGCCGATGGAAGTGGCTGTCGCATCGGCGAAGAGCGCCTTGTCGAGTCTTGTTTTGAAGCCGCCTGCGCCGTTTTCCACCTTTTCTTCTTCTTCGGCGCTGAAGATACCGCTGCGGCGTCCCGTACCGATGAAGGTTCCGATCGTGTCAAAGGTGTCGGAAATACTGAAAGAAAAGATCGTGATCAGCACGAGAGGGAGCTTTGTCACATCGCTGAATAAGCTGGTGATGCCGCCTTCTTTAAAGATCGCCAGGAAGGTATCAGGCAGGGCCTGACAGGCTTCGGAAAAGCTGGTCGTTTCCTGAGGTGTGGTGACACCGAACGGGATACCGATCAGCGTCGTGGCGATGATGGCAATCAGGATCGCGCCCTTTACTCCGCGCGCTAAAAGTATGACCGTCAGGAAGAGGCCGATCAGGAAGACCCAGAACTGAGGCTGATTCAGCGTGGCAATGGCAGGAACACCGCTGTCAAAACTGATGATACCCACGTTGAGCAGCCCGATATAAGCGACGAAGATGCCGATGCCGCCGCCGATGGCGTTCTGAAGGCTCAGCGGGATGGAACGGATAATGTACTTCCGGATTTTCGTGGCGGTGATGATAATATTGAGAATACCGCAGATGAATACCATGGAAAGTGCCTGCTGCCAGGTGAATCCGAGAGCAAAACATACCGTGTAGACGAAGAAGGCGTTCATTCCCATGCCGGGAGCCTGTGCGTAAGGTACATTGGCGATGAGCCCCATGACGAGCGTGCCGATGATGGAGGCTATGATCGTGGCGAGAAAGACAGCGCCCCACTCCATACCGGACTGTGCGAGAATGCCCGGATTGACGATGATGATGTACGACATGGCGAAGAAGGTCGTCAGTCCCGCCGTTATTTCCGTAGAAACAGTCGTACCGTTTTCTTTCAGATGAAAAAATCTGTCCATAGAGTTTCTCCTAAAACTTTGATAATAAGTAGAAATATTGTCCGCATCCATCATATCATATTTTGTCGAATGACGATAGAAACACCGGAATTTATATGAAGAAAGTGTTTACATATATTTTATCTGCTATTTATATTTGCCGCATGTCCGTGCAAAATGACGGCTGAAATGCCGGAACGGAAGAAGCATATCAATTTTCTGCGGCTTTTTCGGTCAGAATAGTATCTGAAATAAGAAAAATGCAACTGTTGTAAAACGGGAGAAAAAATGATGAACAGAGAAAAAGAGGTATTCGGCTATGTCCGGGTGTCGGCAAAGGATCAGTGTGAAGAGCGTCAGATACTGGCAATGCGGGAGTTCGGCGTGCCGGACGGATGTATTTATATAGACAAGATGAGCGGCAGGAATTTTGAACGTCCGCAGTACCGGAAGCTGATGCAGAAGCTCGGAAGCGGGGATGTGCTGGTGATCAAATCGATCGACCGTCTGGGAAGAAATTATACGGAAATGCAGGAGCAGTGGCGTCATATCACCAGAGAAAAACGGTCGGATATCGTGGTGCTGGATATGCCGCTGCTCGATACCAGGCAGGAAAAAGAAGATCTGACAGGAATGTTTATCGCAGATCTTGTTCTGCAGATTCTCTGTTATGTGGCTGAGGTTGAAAGAGAAAATATCCGGCAGCGTCAGGCGGAGGGGATCGCGGCGGCCAAAGCGAGAGGCGTCCGTTTCGGACGCCGCAGAATGCCTGTGCCGGAGGAGTTTTACCCGCTGTGGGAAAAATACAGGAAGGGAGAAATCACGGCGAGAAAAGCGGCCGGAAAGCTGGGAGTCGTTCACAGCACGTTTTTAAAATGGGGAAAATTTCATGAGAGGAAATTGTAAAAAAATCCGGTTTCTATGGTAGACTTTCAAAACCATTCTCAGAGATACATATTATAGTTCTGATGTTCCTGCATATTTTAAGCATATACCAATATATAGCTGTAATATATCTTTTGTATACTATATATAGCATGTATAACATATCTCAGAATTTGTCTTGTCATTTTAACATGTCCGGCGTTGAAAGTCTGCTTTCAACGCCATTTTGTGATTATACAGGAAATGTCAGGAAACGGGCTTTTCCCGTATAACAGCGGAGCGGTGAGTCTCTGGATTTCCGCTGTGTCTGCCGGAGCAGACCTGCGGCTCACTGATCCGGAAAAATATCGGACGGAGGGATGCTGACATGACGGATCAGGAACTGAGAAAACTGAATCGGAGAGATCTTCTGGAACTGCTGGTTTCCCAGAGCCGTGAGAGAGATTATATGCAGGCGGAGCTGGCCAGGATGAAAAAGGATCTGCAGGACCGCCGGATTCAGGTCGAGCAGGCGGGTTCGATCGCACAGGCGGCTCTGCAGCTGAACGGCGTCTTTGAGGCGGCACAGGCGGCAGCGGAGCAGTATCTGCAGAATATCGAGCAGCGCAGCCGCGAGATCGAAGATATCTGTGCCCGCCGGGAAGCGGTCTGTATACAGAGAGAAAAAGCGACGCAGAAAAAAATCGAGCATCAGCTCCGTGCGGCGGCGGAGCATATCGAAGTGATGGAAGAAGAGAGCCGCCGAAAATGCGAGAAAATGGAGCGCGAGGCGAAGCAGAAGGCACAGGCATACTGGTCAGAGGTTTCCGGACGCCTGAAGCATTTCTATGAAGATTACCGCGAGCTGAAAGAGATTCTGGCGTTCGGAGGTCAGAAATGAGGAAAAATCAGAGAAGTGAAAGGATCACCGCTTCGGAAGCTCCGACACTGGCTCAGCTGGAGGCGGAGCTCAGACGGGAAACGTACTGGAAACGCCACAACAGGATTCTGCGCAGCACGGTCTATGCTCTGATTACCGCGGCGGCGGCAGCGGTGCTGGTCGCGACTCTGTTTCTTCCGGTTCTGCGCATTTACGGCTCCTCCATGACGCCGACTCTGGCGGACGGCGATATCGTGGTATCGGTAAAAGGAGGAAATTTTGAACAGGGTGATCTCATCGCGTTCTGGTTTAATAATAAGATTCTCGTCAAGCGTGTCATCGCGGGAGCGGGCGAATGGGTGGATATAGATGAAAAGGGAAATGTATCTGTCGACGGCAGGCAGCTTGAGGAGCCTTATCTGACGGAAAAGGCTTTGGGAGACTGCGATATCGATCTGCCCTGTCAGGTGCCGGAGGGGCGTATCTTTGTCCTCGGAGATCATCGCTCCACATCGACAGACAGCCGCAGCAGCACGGTGGGATTCGTATCGGAGGAACAGATTGCCGGCAGACTGGTATTCCGGATCTGGCCTCTGAGCGGGTTCGGGCCGCTGCAGTGAGAAAGTGAACGGATGAGAAGAGAGGAGGAAACGAACCGATGGAACCGAAATCGATTCTGAAACAGGCATGGACGCTGGTCCTGAATCAGCGCCGGCGCCTGCAGCGTCAGAGAGCTGTGGCAGCCATGGCGTGTGCGGTAGTTTTCGTCACAGTATATCTGCTGATTCTTCCCGCCATCACCATGGAGCACAGTACCTTTGAGATAACAGCCGCCTCTTCCGAAGCCGCTTTGGGCGAGACGATACATTCGGAAATTTATGCGGAGGCGGACAACGGCCGTGAAGAGACTTTCTTTGTTCTGAACGTCGACGGCGACAATGCGGGCCTTGACGAGAGTCAGCTCCGTTTCGGAAGCGACGGCGCGGCGGATATTACAGACGAAGACGGCCGGAATGTCACAATACATCGGGAATATACCGAAAACGGCGAAGCGCGTTACTGGTTTGTTCTGCCCCGGGATCAGTCTGTCCGGTTCTCTCTCCTGTGGACCAACGGCGCGGACCGATTCCGGACAGAAGTGACGGAGGAAGAAGTCTCTGTGCAGCCGGAGGAAGAACCTG
>CALXIZ010000139.1 GCA_944388495.1 uncultured Clostridia bacterium
ACGCCTCTTCTCCGATCCGCTCATAAGGCCGTTCCGCGATGACGCGTACAGCCAGGACACGCGCCAGCTCAAAGTCGATATCGCTGCGGTGCAGAACCCCCGCGGCAAAAGGGATTTCTTCCCTCTGAAGCCGGCGGAATACCGGCGCGCCCTTTCCGCCTCCGGCTATGACAAAAATTTCCGGTCTGACGTCTCCGCCGTCTCCGCCTTCATTTTCCGGCCCCTCATCATGTTTTTTGGCCGCACGTCCGAATTTCCGTATTTCCACCGAGCCGAAAATATCGTTATAAGATCCGTTTTCCAGATCGTACAGCTCTTCGATATATTCCGAGCGGAAAATCTCCTCCGGTGTTCCATAGCGGCTGACGTACTCTCCCCTGACACAGAGCACATAATCTGAAATTTTCTGAGCCAGCTCCAGTTCGTGCAGAGAGAGAATGACGGTGACTTTCTGTCTGCGGACGAGATCTCTCAGAATCTCAAGGATGATCAGCTTATGCCGGATATCGAGATAAGAAGTGGGCTCATCCAGAATAAGAATCTCCGGTTCCTGGCAGATCGCCCGCGCCAGCAGAATGCGCTGCTGCTGACCGTCACTGACATGAAGAAATTCCGTATCCGCATATTCCGTCATCGCGACCATCGACAGAGCTTCCTCCGCCTTTTCGCGGTCTCTGTCCGTCAGAAGTCCCAGCCGGCCGGTATGAGGATACCTCCCCGCGGAGACGACATCCCGGCAGGTCATCAGCTCCGGACGTATCCGCTCCGTCAGCATCACGGACATTTTTTTCGCCAGTTCGGCTCCGCTCAGATCCTGCGCATTTATGCCGCCGAGAAATACGGTTCCCGCAATCTTTTCCAGCTGCCCCGCAATACTTTTCAGAATTGTGGATTTTCCCGAACCGTTCGGTCCGATCAGTGTCAGCAGACTTCCCCGCTCGAGCCGGATATCGATATCCCGGATCAGAGGCCTTCCTTCGTAGCCTACCGTCAGCTTTTCGGCCGTGAAATAAAACGGCTGTCTGTCATATTTCTTTTCATCCGGTTCCTGCATTTTCTGCGATCTCCTTTTCCTGCTCCGTTTTTCCGCACTTCCCGCGGCCTCCTCCGTTCCGTTTCCTCCCTGTTTTTCCGTCAGGATATTTCGTCTCTGCGCCGTTTTTTCACCATCACAAGAATGACGATCGGCGCGCCGAAAATAGCCGTTACGGTACTGATGCGCATTTCTGTCGGCGCGAAAAGAGTTCTAGCCACCAGATCGCAGAAAAGACAGAAGACTGATCCGCACAGAAAACAGGCCGGTATGACGATCAGAGGCTTCGATGTATCGAGCAGCCAGCGGGTGATATGAGGCACAGCAATCCCGACAAAGGCGACCGGTCCGGCGAATGCCGCCACAGAGGCCGCCAGGATACTCGACAGCAGAACCAGTACCATACGGAATCTGCGCACATCGACGCCGACACTTTTCGCGTAGCTTTCGCCCATCTGATAGGCGCTGATCGGCTTGGCGCAGAAAAACACGGCCGCTGAAGCCACGCCCACCACCGCCGACATGACCGCCGTATTTTCCCAGTCGATGCCGGAAAAACTGCCCATCGACCAGTTATACAGATTTACAATGTCGGAATCCTCTGCGAAAGTGACAAAAAAATCTGTAATGGCTGAACAGATATATCCCACCATCACACCGCATACGATCAGCATGGATGACCGGCCGATCCTTCCGGAGAGAATCAGCACAAATCCCATGGACAGCAGCGCTCCGGCAAATGCCGCCAGAATCATGATCCAGGAAGAGGACGGAAGTCCCCATTTCAGAAGAAAGACCATCGTAGCCGCTACGGCCATCTCCGCTCCGGATGAAATTCCCAGGACGAAAGGTCCTGCGATCGGATTTCGGAAGAATGTCTGCAGCAGAAATCCCGCCAGCGCCAGTGCGCCGCCTAAAACCGCCGCCGCCGTGATCCGCGGCAGACGGATCTGACAGATGATATCCGACTGCATCTCGTCTCCGCTGCCGGAAAACAGAATCCCGCAGATCTCTCTCACGGAAATATCCACACTGCCGGCATTGATATTCCACATGAAAAGTACTGCGAACAGCACCAGCAATACAGCATAAGCGGCGAGATATCTGCATCTGCGCCTTTTTTCAGAAAATCTCTCTGTCTTCATCTTTTCCGCCTTTCCGAAGAAACATCACTGCCGGCATACCGGACCGGTATCTCAGGCCGGCAGATTCTCCTGCCGCAGTCCTGGGATACCGCAGCCTCCGGCATCTTTCTCCGGTGCTGTCCGCTGATCACTTCAGCCTGTACAGAAAATGCATGCCGTCCTCTTCTCCGTTCAGCATGCGGTAAAGATCGGAAATCATAGTTCCCGTTCCTACCGTTTCCTGATACATATTTTTTCCGGTACAATAGACCCGTCCCGACTGAACCGCTCTGAAATTCTTCAGCAGAGCACTCTTTTCCAGAAGTTCATCGAGCGATTCCAGTTCTCCGTCGATCGTCGAATTGTAGATCAGATAATCCGCATCCTTTGCCGCGGCATAGAAATCCTCCATCTGAATCGTCTCCGTCGCCGTCGCCGTACCGTCGCCGGCCAGATCTCCGAATACGTACGTTCCCCCGGCCAGCTCGATCATTTTTGATACATAATCCTCAGCTTTCCGTATATTGACACCTCCGGAGGACGTGATATAAAAGAAAGCCACCGTGTCGCCGCTTTCCGGACCGCCCTCCGCTCCGCTTTTTCCGCGCTCCGTTTTTTCACTCTCCACGGCAGCCGTCACCTCTGACAGCAGTTTTTCCTGCTCCGCGAAAACAGCTTCCGCCTCCGATTCTCTGCCGGTCAGAACGCCGTACAGCCTGATCCACTCGCTTCTGCCCAGAGGGTGGCTCTCATAACTGGAACGGTCCACAAGAACAGGAATACCGTTTTCCTCCAGATGCTCCCTCACTTCCGGCGCGTGAAAAACCATAGTCGATTCGATCGCCAGCTGACAGTCGTTTTCCAGAATCATCTCATAATCCGGAGCGTTATACTTTCCCGCAAACAGAATCCTGCCGTCCGCCATGGCTTCTTTTGCTTCCCCGATGTACCAGTTATCTTCCTTCGTACTGGTGAGCTTTATGCTGTCCGCAGCCCCCAGTCTGCAGAAGTGATCCATGACAGCGCTGGCAGCCAGATATATCCTGTCTGCCGGCCGGCGTATCACCGAAATATCATCATCGAGCCCTCCGGGCGCTTCCATATCCTGCGGTACGACGAGAAAACGGCCTCCGTCATCCGCGATTTCGATCAGACTGCACCCGTTTTCGTAATAATCCACGGAAAACTCCTCCGCATAATGCAGATCCATGCTTCCGGAAGGCTGCATATCATTCCACTGTATACCTGCGCTCTCCCCCGCTTCTCCGCCGGCCGGATCTCCGTCCGCCGTCCGTTCTTCCGAGCAGGCGGAAAACAGCAGCAGAACCGCCGCCAGAAGAAGCATGACCGCTGCCGTCAGCAGTTTTCCGTATTTTTTCTTTTCCTTCATATATCCTTCCCGCCTGTCTGCTCCGTCTTTTTCCTGTTCCTGCCGATCCTGCGGCCGATAAAAATTCCGGCCGCCGCAGCTGCCGCCACAGCGATCAGAATGGCCGCGGCCACTGCTGCCGGAATACCGTTTTTCCCGGCTTCAAGCCCGGCCGAGTCAAAAATCAGAGTATATTCGATCTCATGAGGCGTTCCCATAGCCGTCGTATCAGCTGTCACTTCAAAAGCCTCATCCAGTGCGCAGACAGGTATTTCAAAGACGGAATTTCCCTCTTCGTTCACCGGCAGATACTTTTTTCCATCCACCGTCATATAGTCGTAATGAGGGCTGCTCCACTCGATGCGGGCGACGGCTTTTCCGTCCTTTACGCTGACCTCCGCCGGACTTGAAACCGATGTCCTTCCGGAACCGCCCTGCAGAGAAACCTCCAGACGATAGACTCCGTCAGGTGCGTCCGTGACGGCGTCAGCTGACGCAAATGCCGCGGATTCCTCACCGCTGTGACGCGTATCTGCGGCATCATCTCCGTCCGCCGGCGATTCAGACGTTCTCTCCGTTTCCTGACCTGCCCGGATCTCCTGTACGGCTCCTTCAGGAAGAGAGGAAGCCTGAAAAACGATCTTTCTGTCGTACCATTTTTCTTTGCGTATACTCCATGCCGCACAGTCCAGAGGCCGGTTCAGCGCTTCCACCGGAACGCTGTAAGTATAGGCTCCCTCTTCATCCTCGGCGAAGGGGATATACAGACTTTCATCAGCCGACGCAGCTTCCTCGGCGGTGCCCATGAACAGCCTGCCGTATCCCGTTCCTCCCAGAGTCATTAAGGCTGACATTTCTCCGTCCTTTACGGTAAGCACCGCTTCCGTGACGCGGAACATGGAAGAACCGGATTCCACTTCGATCTCATATTCTCCGTCGGCTACCTGACTTCCGTAAACAGGCTCTCTTTCACTCTCTTCTCCGTCCTGTGCCGCATAAACCTCCCGGACGACAGACGCGAACCGGAATGCCGGAACGCCGCCTGTCACGGACGGCTGTGCCTCTTCCGCCGGCTGCTGTGCCGGAAACGGAAAAAAAACTGCCGCAAGCAGAACAGATATCAGAAACGCCTGAATCATATTTCTTTTTTTCTTCATAACTTACTCCCCGCATCCGAAAACCGGCAGCCCTCACAGACTGATCCGGTCAGCCGTCAGATCGATTTTTTCAGGCGAGACTTTCCACTGCAGCGCGGACATGCTCCGCATACAGATCCTGAATGCCTTTCAGCTCGCCGAGCCCTTTCATGACGCATTCGACCTCATATCCTGCCGCTTCAAACTGAGATTTCCAGGAATCGTCTCCGTCTCCGGCCATATCGTTCGCCGCATGATCTCCCGCCACTACCATCAGCGGCTGAAGAACGACTCTCGTATATCCGCCTTTCTTCACGGCTGCCATGACATCCTCCAGAGACGGATCCGCTTCTGCCGTTCCGATGAGACAGTTTTCATATCCTTTCTCATCGAGCGCTTCCTGCAGCTTCGCATAGGCACTGTTTGAATCCGCCTCCGTACCGTGTCCCATAAAGCAGACAGCCGTCTTTCCGTCATCATATGACGCCGCTTCCTGCGCCAGTACCTCCGCTACCGCCTCAAAGTCTGAATCACTCGACAGCAGCGGCGCGCCGATGGCTGTCTTCTCAAATTTATCGCTGTAATCTTTCAGTTCCTCTTTCAGATCAGCATATTCGTATCCTTCCGTCAAATGCGTCGGCTGGACGATCAGTGTCTTTACGCCCTCTTCCGCGGCTCTGTCGAGCGCTTCTGTCACATTATCGATCTCCGTTCCGTCTCTCTTTGCAAGCTTGTCGATAATGGTCTGGCTGGTAAACGCCCGCTTTACCGGAGACTGCGGAAAAGCGAACTGAATCGCGTTTTCAATAGCCCCGATCGTCTTTTCTCTGGTGTCATTATAGCTCGTCCCGAAGCTCACCACGAGAATTTCCTGATCCACACTTCCGGATCCGTTTTCCTTCTCCGCACTTCCTCCTTGCGCGCTTCCCTCTGTCTTTCCCGCTCCGCATCCGGAAAAGACCATCAGAACCGCCAGGACGAATACCAGAAAAAATGTCAGTTTTTTCATTTCCCTTACCTCCTTAAGAAATGTCCATACAAAAAAATCCCTTTACTTTCCAAGTAAAAGGGTACACGGAAGAGAGCAGTTATCGATTTTCAGAACTGTCACCGATACCCGCTCAGATCATGTACAGCCAGTTACTCGTGGCCTGAGACAGCGCCGCTGTCTCCGTACAAATGGCAGGCAGGTCTCCTGACTCGAAGGTCTACGCAAAATGTCCGCCTTCCCGGTTTCCCAGTGGCTTTTTCCGCCGGCAGGAGCTCCGGGAATCCGGAATATACTTCTTCCTGCCGGCGGCGGCATCCGCTCGCTCCATACAGTGACGAGTTCGTGCAGGCTTCGCACCTGCTTCCCTTTTCAACAGCCCCTTCGGAATATTTCATTCCGCGGCTGTCACCTGACATTTTTGTGAAATTTTCCGGGTTTCATCATATCACAGAAAGTTTTGTCCCACAAGTCCGCATATCTTTTTGTGCCGCCCGTGCCGTCCGGCTGTTTTTCTTCGTAAGCCCCGCATAAAAGGCCCGTTTCTTTGCTCATTACTCCGTCTTTTCTGTTTTTTCCCGCCAGGCCTGACGGTACAGAAAACGCTTTTTGTATTTTATCCCGGCATATTTCTGAATCCGGCTGAGATAGATGATATCATAAGCTCCGCCTACCGCCCCTGCCAGCGGGATTCCCTGCAGGAATTTCATATAGAGAAGTTCTTTCGACAGGCAGCCTGCCGTCTGTCTGATCGACTCCTTTT
>CALXIZ010000140.1 GCA_944388495.1 uncultured Clostridia bacterium
TCCGGGGAGCCTGCGGCGACCGGCAGACGTTCGGACGGATGATCAAAAAGCTGAAGGAGCAGGATGCGGATCTGCCGAAATCCTGTGACGAAAGAGCGGCTGATGATCCTGAGGCCGCTGCGGAGTTTCTCAAAATTCTCATCACGGAGATTTATCGGGATCATGAGAAGGTGATCGAAAATGCACAGAAACTCAGGGAAACAGAGACAGGAACGGCCGGGAAAAGTTTTGGGCGGCGGGAGGATACCGGTTTTCTGAAGGAGGATGCCGACAAGCTGACGCAGCGGTACGGTTTTCTCACGAAGCAGATGTATCAGTCCGACCGGTTTGTGAGATACGAAAACAGGATCCGGCCGGACGGCAGCAGGCGGGATGCAGAGAAAAGCGACGCCGGACAGACTCGGGAGGACGGAGCCTTTGTCTTTCCCGTTCTCTGTGACGCAAGACTCCGGGAGCGGCGGATTCTCGTCCGGGATGAGCCGGAAAAGATGTACGAACCGCCGGCCTTTGTCAGAGAACACGAAGAGGAGCTTCATCAGGCGCATGCCGGTTCTTTTGTATATAATAATCTGAACATACGTGTGGATGACTGGAAGGAAAAAGACGATACCTTCGAAATGCACACGTCCCGGACGAAATATTTCTATTCACTTCTGACAAACCGGGCGATGGACTATCGGCTGAGAGGCGGCAGGACGGTGAGGGATGAACTTTATGACGGCCCGTTTCCGAAGGATCTTTCCGAGTCTCTTCTGTCGAATCATCTGGGCTTTAACGGATTTCTGATCACCGCCGACGATTTTGTGCCGCTGGTAAAGCGCAGGACGGATGTCTCCGTGGAAAAGGGCTTTTACGGTGACAGCATCCAGGCGTCTCTCAAGACGCGGTATGCACTGGCGGATGCGAAGACACCGCTGACGCTCTCCGGCATCGAAAACGCCGTCCGCATGGAAATCCGCGACGAGCTGAAGATCCCGGAAGAAGAGATCAGGGAACTGAAGTTTCTGTACGCCTACCGCAATCTGGTCGAGGGCGGAAAGCCGCAGCTTCTGTTTTCCGCGCGCTGTACCGGAACGAAAGAATCGGTGCAGGAGCGTTTTGAGCGGCTGTATGCCGGAAGGGAGGGCGACATCAATGTGGATGCGGCAGAAAATGATGACAGATTTCTCTGGATTCCTCTCTGCGATCTGAGGGCGGAAAATGTTTTTATCATGCCGGAGGGTATCATCTATAAAGGAAAACGGTATCCTATGGTTCCTTCCGCGTCGGCTGCCGTCGTCATGCTCATCTCTTATCTGAAAGAAAACGGAAAATGATGTAAAAAAAGCTTATCGGGAAGTGAGCGCTTGTGAACGCTCACTTCTCTTTTTTTATGCCTTCTTTTACCGCATACTGATGGCACAGAAGAAAACGTCAGAAAGATATCAGAAGAATATCTGAAAGAATCTCAGAAGTGAAAGGAGCAGAACGATGAGAGAAATGATGCGTTTTTTCAACAGAAATCAGAAAATCCGATGTGCGGCAGCGATCCTTCTGTCAGCAGTCAGCGCGTTTCTGACGGCGGCCTGGCCGGTCGTCTTAGGAGATATCTATGACGGCATCTCCGCCGGAAGAATCGATTCGGTCACAGCCGGCCTGCACGCCTTTGCGGTGTTCGGCCTGCTGCTTCTGACAGCGGAATGTATCAGTATTTTCCGCCGGGTATGGGTCGACCTTCTGGTGGTCAGCTCCGAAAGATCCCTGCGCGATCTCAGCATACGCAAGATCCTCCGTCAGCCGGTATCCTGTTATGACAGGGACAACAGCGGAACCTTCACCGCGAAGATCAATCAGGGAGTAGCGGGAGCCAGCCAGCTGATCCGTGTCTTTTGCAACAATATCGTACCTTCCGTACTGGTCGGCATTTTTCTCATGGGACAGGCCGTCGTTCAGGCGCCGGTTCTGATCGCAGGACTCATGCTCAGCTACGGAATCATCGAAATTCTGATCTCCGTCCTTCAGATCCGCTCTCAGAACGGAATCCGCGAAGGACTGGTCAGATCGAAAAACGAGCTGGACGGAGACATCTGTCAGGCGATCTGCAATATCGAGCTGATCCGCGTCATGAATGCGGAGGAATATGAAGGAAAGAAGATGGAACCCCGGACGGAAAAAATATGCCGCACGGAAAGCCGCCACCATATGTGTATGGGCGGATTCGACAGCGCAAAGCAGATCGTCAAAGTCATCTATATGGTCGGCCTGCTGGCGGTATGTGTCTTTATGGCATCGAGAGGGATGATCGCAACCGGCATGGTCATCACTGTCATGCTGCTCTTTCAGCAGATGATCACACCGCTGGAATCGATTCACGCGTTTCTCGACGAGACGGCAAGCGCCGCGGTCAAGATCAAAGCGCTCACGGAGCTCCGCTCGCAGCAGGACGATGAAGTCTTTGAAATCGAAAATACCGGAAAACAGATCCGAAAAGCGCCTCTGACTTTTAAAGACGTATCTGTCTTTTCTCCGGACCGCTCGAAGAAAATCTGTTCCGGCGTCAGCCTCACATTCCGTCCGGGCCATGTCTCGGCGCTTCAGGGAAAGACCGGATGCGGAAAATCCTCTTTCTTCAAGGGTCTGATGCGGTACTATCCGACGGACGGCACGATCCGTCTGGGAGAAGTGGATCTTACGGAGATCTCTCCGTCTCAGCTCGCAGAGCATGTCGTCTATCTGACACAGGATTCGATTTTCTTCGCAGGAACACTCAGGGAAAATCTCCTTTACGGCCTCGAAATCCCGCCGTCGGATGAAGCTCTTGTGCAGGCTCTCGGTCAGACCTGTATTCTCCGGGAGCTTTCGGAAAAGACAGACTCCGGCTGTCCTTCCTCTGTCCTCGATCTGCCGGTCGCGGAAAAGGGAAGCAATTTCTCCGGAGGTCAGCAGCAGAGAATCGCCCTGGCGAGAGCTTTCCTGCGCCGCCCGGACTGGTTCATCCTCGATGAGAGCACGGCAAATCTCGATAAAGAGACCGCTGCCCGCGTGCTGGATAACCTGGAACAGTACGCGTCTTCTCTCGGAGCGGGAATCATTCACATCTCACATGATCCGGCTGTCATGGCCCGGTGCTCTGAAATCCTGACACTCAGCAGCACGGCCGGCGCAGATGCTTTTCCTGCCTTTTCCGGCACAGTACTGCCGCAGCCTGACGGCGCGGCAGAGATGACATCAGACGAAGAGGATCGGGCAGAGGCATCCGTATCTGTGCCTGCAGCGGACGGCAAAAAAGTCAGACAGATCATTCAGAATATCGCTTCAGACAGGGCTGCGGCGATTGCGCTTCCGAAGACGGCATCCTGATGTATTGCAAATAAGATACAGATGAAATAAAAATAAAATGCATGAAAAATACAAAAACGAAAGAAAGGAAGAGAATAATCATGATGAAAATCAGAAGAATCAGACGAAGAGAAGAAACAGGCATGAAACGAGACGATAGAAGACCTTTTCACAGCGGTGAAGAGAGCGGATATCCGGGAGTGGAAACGGCTGAGAGAAAAATCATGCCGGAAGGGGAAAAAGAAAGATTCATCCGCCCGTGTCCGGAACCGGTAGAGGAATTTCCGCCGCTCCCTCCGCACCGCCCGCATCACGGGCCGGCGCACAGAGACGGTATAAATCACGGAATTTCCGGACGGGACAGACACTTTACGGGACGGGGCGGGCGCTTTCCGGCGCCTCCGATATCACCGATACCGCCGGCGCCTGCGCATCACGGAAGAATTCCGGCTCCGCCGGCACACCACAGTCTGCTGCAGCTAAAATATGACAGCTCGTATGAGGAGATGTTCGGTCCTCAGGCGGGACTCGTCTTCCGGCTGATGGAAGATGCGCCTGCGGAAAGAAAGCTGGAGTTTGCCATGATCACGGGAATGCCGGTTACATTCCGCAAAGATCTCTTCTACAGAGAGGAGCCGGTACGTTTCTCCTCTCCTCTGCTGACAGAGGAGGGAACGGAAGCGATCGCGGACTGCAGCGGGCTGCCGGAGGAGACAGTCCGGGAGATTCTGGAGAACGCGCCGTATGAGGCGGCTGCAATCGCACTCGCCATCGCGTACGCAGTATCCGGCGCCGCCTGCGCCGCTTCGGAGCCTGTCCGGATGAAAAATCCCGAAGAAGAGGGCGGCGGGACGCAGGAGAAGAAAGCAGACGAAACTCATCCGGTGTACAAAACGGAAAAGATAGCGGAAGAAGCAGAGGAAGAGCGGAACGCGGAAGGTCCCGGCAAGGAAAGTTTTGAGGAAGGTCTTACGAGGAGAAGAGAGGATGAACATACGGTCGAATTATGAGGAGATCGGCCTGCTGGAGACAGTGAAGCTGATCGAAAAATATATGGATGATCCGAAGTTGGCGGCGGAATGCGCCGAATATCTGCCGGCGATGCGCGGAGGCCTGTCTGACAGGCTTCCCGCTCTCGCGGACGGGATCAGAAAATGCGGAAAGGAAAAGCTGCTCCTACTGACGCCGGAACTGGCACTTCTTGAAGAGCTGGCGAGGGACTCCGGAAAAATTTCACAGATCTATATCGGCATCGCCGCCGGGACGGACAAGGACGTCTCAGAGAGGATCGCAGCCAATATTCCTGACGGCCTTCCGGTCACCCTGCTGCCGGAGTTTCAGTTTCCGTCCGATTTCAGACCGGATAACGGTATGATCGCGGCTGTCGGCTGTGAAAGCCGGGGCAGAGTGATTCTGCCGAAATCCTGTTACCGGAGCATGACGCTGTACCGTTCCTTTTACGGCATCCGGGCTCTGATCTCCTACCAGAGAGACAGCGCCGGCTTCCGGCCGAAAAACTGGATATCCGCAGATACATCCGAGCTGTTTAATCTCATTATCGAAGGGGAGGAAATGCCATGCGCGATAACAGCCTGACTTTAGACAGAAGCACGGTTTCCGGCCGCAGAATCCTGCCGGAAATCCCGGAAACTGAAGCAGCGAAAGCAGAAGAAACAGAAAAACACGTGAGGAAGAACGCGCTGAAAGGACAGAGGAAAAACACATCTGTTCTGACAGGAGGCAGCGCCGCCGGTACCGTGCTCGTGGCCGTTCTGTTCGGGATCGCCGCCGCTTTCGCCGTTGCGAAGGGAATTCCTCTGAAGCAGATCACATCGAGTTTTCAGTATGACGTCCTGGTGATCCTGATCACGATGGAGCTGTTCACAGGCCTGGTGGCGGAGACAGGAATCATGCAGCGTCTGGCGCTGAAGCTGGCTGTCTTCTCCGGAGGGGAAAAACGCAGATGTCTGGTGCTTTTCGGACTGCTGATGTTTTTCGTCAGCGCGTTTCTCAACAATATCACAGCCGTCATGATGGTTCTGCCTGTCATCTTCGTATTATTCCGGGCTCTTCCGATCGACCGGCGGTATGTCTGCATCTTCTTCTCCTGCCTGTTAGCTATGTCTAACACAGGGGGCGCTTCCTCGCCGATCGGGGACTTCCCGGCGGTCATTATCATGACGAGCGGCATCACGACGTTTACAGACTATCTGTTCCGCGCTTTTCCGCTGTTTCTTCTGACCTCCGGCCTGCTCATCCTCTTCTGGCGGCGGGCGGTCAGAAAGGAAGAAGACGGAGAATCCTCCCGCAGACTGGCTGTGGAATTTCTGCAGAGCCGGTATAAATACGCGAAGGTGAGAAAAGATCTTCTGATCCTTCTGGCGCTCATCTTTTTCGCGATGTTTCTCGCCTGGAGCTTTGTACCGCAGGAAACCGTTCCTCCGGAAGTCATCGCCCTGCTCGGCTATGTGACAGCCGCCGCAGCCGCATCGAAAAAAGGAATCGATGTGAAGCAGACCATCGATATGAAATCGGTCCTGACGATCGCTTCCTTCCTGTTTCTGGCTTCTGTCGTCAGCGCTTCGGGCTGTCTGAGCACGGCGGCGCAGTACCTGCAGTCCGCCATCAGCGATCAGAAAATTCTGCTGCTCGTCCTCATGCTCATGACATCCGTCATCTCCGGCCTCTTCTCCGCAGGTCCGGCGGCGGCAGCCATGATGCCGGTCATCGTCGATCTGTGTAATACCTCCTTCGCGGTTCAGACCCACTGGGTGGCAGTGGCCTACGCGGCCTCCATCTGCGCCGGCTCCTCCATGTTCTTATGGTCGGCGACCGCAGGTTTTATTCTCTCCGGAAAAATCGGGGAGGCAAAGCTTGAAGAAAACGGAACGGGAAAGCTCTGCAGATGGAAAATAGCGGATTATCTGAAGTTCGGACTGGCCAATTATGTGATACAGATGCTGGTGGCCGTCACGGCCGTGCTGATGATATTTTGAAAAACAGACGGAAGCCGGGGAACGTACGGAAAGGACAGAAAAGATACGGAAGAATATCCGAAAAAGGCGTGGAAGAGATATCTTCTGCAGAAAGGATGAGAAAGATGAGCAGGAAAAAGGAGACAAGCGGAAAAAAAGAATCACATCTGTCGAAAATGACCCGTGAATTCGGCCTGATATTTCATCTGATTGAGAAAACACCTCCACCGGAAAAGAAAAAGAAAGATGTTCTGGACGACATCGAGCGGCATATCGACAGTCTGACAGACCGCATGCTGAAAGAGATTCTCGGAAAATCGAAAGCAGCGGAGCAGTACAGAACTCTGAAAAAGAGCGGATCCCGGAGAACGGAGAAATCTTTTTTCGGGGCTCTGGCAGAGGAGAATCCCTGCGCCGCCCGGGTGCTGGAACATCTGGGACGCTATGAGGAAAATTACAGAAAAGAATGCACGGATCTCGATGCGATACCCGACGTCGGATCCATTCCGGACATGAAAACCGCTGCTGAAAGAGATCTTCGGATTCACTATCTGGATCTGAAGCTGGCAGTCTGCTGGTGTCTCTGGTCAGAAGGGAAGGAATGCTTCCGGCAAACTGCCGAAGCGAATCGCCGTATCGGACAGCGATGATTCTTTCCGCCGCATCGGATAGGAGAATGCGAACAGGGCGGGTAGGGAACGGGAAAAAACACTCTTTTTCAGAGTGGCCTGAAGCCTTTCGGAGCAGAATCCGAAGGCGGAGCGGGAAAATCCCCGCGCCGCAGGACGGTTTCTGTCACGGCCGGCAGGATGGCCCTCTCTGCGGGACGGAGGGGGCAGGAAGAAAACCGGCCGCGAAGGGCGGAGGGCAGCATGCTCCTTTTTAGTATATGACGTAGAAGGCCCGGGATGAAGAAAAAATTTCCTTCTTCATCCCGGGCCTTTATACTTGAATACAGGAGTAAAATTCCGTAAAAGATTATGTTATGGTGCAGCTCTTATATCTCCGGTTAGAAATTAATATTTTCTTATTTAGAGATTTTTCCTCTAAATAAGAAAATTTATTATTGTGATTTCTGTAGATCCATATTATTATATTATAATTAAGAAACAATCCGGAAAGGAGGCACAGAATTATGCTCATCAGAATGTCTGTAGAGAATTTTAAGTCCTTCGATCAGAAGACTGAGCTGTCGATGATTTCCTCTAGCAAGATACAAGGAAATAAGAATCACCGCATAAAGATAAAACAGACACAGCTTCTGAAGAATGCCGTTATTTACGGTGCAAATGCGTCAGGCAAATCAAATCTGGTTGCAGTTTTTGCCTTTGTCAGGACTGTATTGACGGAAGGTCTTCCGATCAGTTCAGTGAATGATTTCTGCAGAAATAAAGAGACAAATAAGACACGCGAAAGCGTTTTTGAATTACAGTTTACGGTAGGTGATACCTTTTATGCTTATGGATTTTCGGCAATCCTCAGTCAGAGGAAAATTACGGAGGAATGGCTGTACGAACTGATGCAGGACGGCGGAGCACATCAGTTATTTATCAGAGAGGGCAGCAATGCTCCGGCATTAGGAGAAAAAGTGAAGTTTTCCGATGCAGAAAAGAGCAGATTTGAAGTTTATTCTGAGGATTTTGCAGGCCGTGATACACAGTTATTTCTTACGGAGATGAACAGAGGAAAGAAATATTCTGAAGACTCTAAGCTGATGTTTTTCCGCGAAGTTTTTAACTGGCTCGTGAATCATGTGATCATAATCAATCCAAATATCGGCATTTCCAATACGGAAGCGTATTACAATGACGAATCTCTGGAGAATATCCGGAAACTGATTCAGACGTTTGACACAGGGATAACGGATATTAAAATCAGGCAGATTACAGTGGATGAAATGAGCAGGATGATTCCTGCTGAAGTTGTACAGGGAATTTTTACTCATTTAAAGGCACAGATGCAGATGACAGATCAGCGGAGTATCCGGACAACATTGAGAGCGGAAGGAGGCTTCTTTAATATCCGTATAGAGGAAGATTCGGAACCTGAGATTACGACCCTGGTGCTGAAGCATGGTAAATCTGCATTTGATTTCAGTTTTTTTGAGGAATCAGACGGAACAAAGAGATTATTCGATCTGATTGATATGCTGCTTACAGATCGTCCGGATACTGTTTTTGTGGTGGATGAACTGGAGCGAAGTCTTCATCCGAAGATGACGGAGCATTTTCTGAAACTGTTTATGGAAGCACATGAAGATGCAAGAATGCAGCTGGTATTTACAACACATGAAGATACTATCATGGATCAGAAACTTTTTCGCAGAGATGAGATCTGGTTTATTGAAAGGGATAATGACAATGCCAGCAGAATATATTCTCTGGATCGGTTTAAGGAAAGATATGACAGAAAACTGAGCAAAGCTTATCTTGAAGGAAGATATGGAGCAATTCCTGTATTCCGGCAGTTTTCCTTCGCGAAAGGAGAGTAAAATGCCGGTACACACTTATACAAACTGGAACAGCCGTCCTTCGGATCAGGAAGAACAGATTGAGCCTTTCCGAAAATATTTTTTTATTTGTGAAGGGGCCAATACGGAGACATTTTATTTTAAGCGGCTGATCGACCTGAAGAAACAACTGGGAATTCATCCGCTGATTGATGTACGCCTGTGGGAAAAGACAGAGGAAGACAGGAATCTTTCCTTTGTGAGGAATCTTGTGGATTTTGCAGAGAAACAGAAACAGGACCCCGGAAATGATTTCGATACAGAACGGGATAAGATGGTTATTGTCTTTGACGGCGATATTTTCGAGGAAAAAGTTCAGGGCTATGACGAATTGATTGAATCTATCGAAGAAAAGGATATTGCTGCGGTAACGAATCCGGGATTTGAATTGTTTCTGATACTTCATATTGACGGAAGCTTTGAGAAATATATTAAAGGTCACGAGACAGAATTTCTGAGGACGGATGAGAAAGGAAGATACAGCCACGCATATCATATTTTACACGAACTGACCGGAAAGAATGCTAAAAAAAATCCAAAGATAGGCGAGCTCGCAGATAATGTGTCTGTGGCCATATCACAGGAAAAGATGATCAATCAGGATATACGTCAGTTAAAGGGAAAAGTCAGCAGCAACATCGGAAAGATCATAGAAGAAATTATAAATGAGAAACCGGATATCTGAGGAAATCCGGGCTGGAGAAGGAAAACAGAAGAATATGGATTTCAGACGGCTGAAGATAGAGAAAATAGGAAAATGTGATATAGCTTCATCAGACAGGTGGCGAGATCCTGTGAGAAAGGAAAAATACGATGATTGAAGTGGCATTCAGCGAAAGCGAAGCAGCCGGAATACGGGAAGCGAAGAGGACAGATCCGAAGAAGGTCGTCTGCCTGGCCTTTCTGCTGGATATCGGAGATATCCGTAAGCCTGTAGACAGTAAATACCGGCGGGATCTGATCTTTTCCATGTATCATCAGGATCAGTGGAGCGACGGCGGCGAAACGGCGGCCCGGGAGCGGAAGAAGGCCGGAGATGTGTATGTTTCCGGGCTGAAACGCCTGAAAGAATATATGGATGCCGGGGAGCCGGTCAGAATATGGTACAGCGATGCTCCTTATGCAAAATGCGGCTTTTATTTTCTCTGTCACCGGATGAAAGGATACGGCAATCCTGTGTCGGCAGTCAAACTGCCGGAGCAGGAAATGAGAGGATCGTTTGCTGTCAGCTGCAGCAACTGGGGTGAAGTAGATCCGGAGGATCTGTTTCGTTATCTGCAGTACGAAAAGTCCGTTTCAGAGAAAGAGCGTGACATGCACAGTATGACATGGCTCGGACTGATGCGGGAAAACAGTCCTCTCAGAGTAAATATAAACGGAAGAATGATCGGCGCCGGCGAGGATTTCTATGATTTTCTGATTTTTCGTGAGATGTCTGAAGAACCGGCAAAGCAGGCTTTTGTAATCGGAAATATTCTGGGAAATTATCCGATCGGCATCCGGGACTGGTGGTATGCGAAGAGGATCGACTCTCTCATCGAACAGGGAAAGATACGAGTGACGGAACAATCCGAAATGGGAAAATACGCCAGAACGATCTGTCTTGCGGAAGACAGCAGGCGGGACAAAGGCGGGACAGCCGCGTCAGACGGATGAGGAAAAAACAGAGCTGAGAACAGGCAGGTTCGGAGAAATCTTAAATACAGGAGACGTACCCGTTTTTTCGTCTCGTTCCTCCGGGATAAGGCGGAAAGAAAAAAATGACTTAATTTACCGAATTTTAGAAAAAACACACTTGACGATACTTGGTGAGACAGGGAGGTATACGGATGGATCGTTTTAAAAAAGTTTATCAGCAGGGAATGCTTGATGTAATGGAAATCTGGGTGGATACGGAAACCGGCGTGAATTATCTGTTTCACAGAAGCGGAAATGCGGCGGGCTTTACGCCGCTGCTGGACAGAGAAGGAAAAGCAATCGTGACGCCGCGGAAGGAAGAGGTTTCTGGCTGAAGCTTTCTGTAAAGAGAGTTTGGTGTATGGGAAGGTGAAAAATGAAAACTGTAAGCGGAGGAATAAAATATGTCGAAATTAAACGTTGATCAAAAAACGATAAAAGATCTGTTTCAAGATAAGAGAGCAGATTTTTTGATTCCGGATTATCAGCGTCCTTATGCCTGGGGAGAGAATGAGTGTCAGACGCTTTGGGACGATATTTTTGCTTTTGCAATTCCCGATGAGGGAAGTACCGAATTTGACAGCAATAGTGAATACTTTCTGGGTCCGATTGTCACTTTTAAAAATGATGATGCGAAGATGGAAGTAATTGATGGGCAACAGCGTCTCACTACGTTAATGCTGCTGCTCAGGGCATTTTATGCAAAATTCGGACATATGCAGGATAAAGCTTCTATTGCTACGAAACAGAATATAGAACAATGTATCTGGAAAACAGATGAATTTGGTGAACCGGATATATCAGCCCTGAAAATTGATTCTGAAGTTGCAACTGATAAGGATAAAAGAGAATTTCTTGAAATTTTAAGGACAGGCAGCGTCAACTCTGCACAGAAAAGTCAGTATGCTATGAACTATCGATTCTTCGAAAACTGTGTCGAGGAATTTTCAGCAAAATATCCGACTTATTTTCCTTATTTACCTACCAGAATCATGAATAATTGTATCCTTCTTCCGATCGAAGCAGAGTCGCAGGATACGGCACTTCGTATTTTTTCGACGTTGAATGATCGAGGAATGCCACTGTCGGATTCTGATATTTTTAAGGCGCAATTTTATAAATACTTTGCTGACTGCGGCAAAAAAGACATTTTCATCAGTCAATGGAAAGAACTTGAAGAACTGGTGGAGAGTATTTTTCATCCAGCAAATGGAACTCCGATGGATGAGCTTTTTACGCGATATATGTATTATGTCCGTGCAAAACTGGGAATTAAATCCTCTACCACAGAAGCATTGCGAAAATTCTATGAGAAAAATAGTTATGCGCTGCTTAAGAAAGAGGAGACTTTTCTGGATTTGATTACACTTGCTCATTTTTGGGAAGATGTGATGAATCAGGACAAGGATCGTTTTTCTTTCCGTATTCTTCGCTGTCTGTTTGTTTTAAATTATGCTCCAAACGGCATGTGGACCTATATAGTTTCGGTATATTTTATGCAGAACAAAGATGCAGATGGATTGTTGGAGGAGGAAAAGTTTTATCAATTCCTTAATAAAATCATAGGATTTATCTGGAGTTATGCGGTAATAAGTCCCGGCGTCAATGCATTACGAACTCCTATGTATGCAGAAATGGTGAATATCGTGAATGATAAGCCTGTGACTTTTGCGGAATTTAAATTTGAATCAGAAAAAATTAGAAATATGTTTTCTAATGCGACATTCAGCAATTTCAGGCCTATCACAAAATCTATTCTGGCCTGGTGGGCTTTTCAGGATGAAGAACAGGAACTGTTTCCGATCGAAACCGTGCTGGAAATTGAACACATTTATGCAAGGAATCGATATGACAGGGATCAATCTCTTACAGATGTCAAAAATATAGAAGCACTGGGAAATAAGGCACTCTTGGAAAAGAGGATCAATATCCGAGCTGCTGATTATCGATTCGAAGATAAGATCAAGTATTATCAGGGCTTTAAGGGGAAAGAAGGAACAAAGAATCATGAACTGCGATATCTTTCTGAAACGCTGACAGATTTTACAGAAAAAGATATTAAGCATAGAACAGAAATGATTGTGGATTCTTTTCTTGATTATTTAAAGGCATATGGACTTCTTAAGCCGGAAGAAAAATAGCCGTTGGAATTGGAAATGTTATTATTTGCAGCGTTAAAGATGATAGTGTTATCTATACTATTATGTTATTTCAGTATTTTTCTTGATGGAAAATATCATAAAAAATATGATGTGTAGAAGTATTTTGTTATTATATTATGTATCAAAAATGGAAAGATTAGTCGGAGGTTACCGATGGCAAAAAAGAAAAATGACGCAGAGATTGGATTTGAGAAGCAGATTTGGGATGCAGCATGTGTGCTGCGCGGAAATATGGACGCTTCGGAGTACAAGTCTGTCGTTTTGGGATTAATTTTTTTAAAGTATATCTCAGATCGATTTGAAAGCAGATATCAGGAGCTGGTTGAAGAAGGCGATGGGTTCGAGGAGGATATCGACGAATATATTGCAGAAAATATTTTCTTTGTCCCTGAAAATGCCCGGTGGAATGTGATCTCCGCAGCAGCTCATACACCGGAAATCGGAACGGTGATCGATGAAGCGATGCGCAGCATCGAAAGAGAAAATAAAAGATTGAAGGATATTCTGCCAAAGAATTTTGCGCGTCCGGAGCTGGATAAACGTCGGCTCGGCGAAGTAGTGGATCTGTTTACTAATATACAGATGATAGATCAGGGAAACAGCAAAGATGTTTTAGGCCGCACGTATGAATATTGTCTGTCGAAGTTTGCGGAGCAGGAAGGAAAACTTGCAGGAGAGTTCTATACTCCCGCCTGCGTCGTCCGTACTCTGGTAGAAGTGCTACAGCCGTATAATGGAAGAGTCTATGATCCGTGCTGTGGAAGCGGAGGAATGTTTGTCCAATCTGCTAAATTTATTGAAAATCACGGTGGAAATATCAACAGAATCTCTGTATTCGGTCAGGATTCCAACCCGACCACATGGAAAATGGCACAGATGAATCTGGCCATCAGAGGAATTGAGGCAGATCTCGGCAAGTTCAGCGCAGACACTTTCTTTGATGACTGCCATCCACAGTTAAAGGCGGATTATATTCTCGCGAATCCACCATTCAATCTGTCCGGATGGGGCGCCGATAAACTTCAGGATGATGTGCGCTGGCAGTATGGAATTCCACCGGCGGGTAATGCCAACTTTGCATGGCTGCAGCACATGATATGGCATCTGGCTCCAAACGGAAGAATCGGTATGGTACTTGCCAACGGGTCCTTATCTTCCCAGTCAGGCGGAGAGGGAGAGATCAGAAAAAATATTATCGAAGCAGATCTGGTGGATTGTATTGTGGCTATGCCTGCGCAGCTCTTTTATACGACGCAAATCCCGGTTTCTTTGTGGTTTCTCGCAAAGAATAAAAGACAGAAGGGCAAGACACTCTTCATCGATGCGCGCAAAATGGGAACCATGGTTACGCGAAAGCTGCGTGAATTGAAAGAGGATGATATCGCGAAAATTGCAAATACTTATAATGCTTTTGCCGAAGGGACACTGGAAAATGTAAAAGGCTTCTGCGCAGCCGTCACTACGGACGAAATCGCAAAACAGGACTATATTCTTACGCCGGGACGTTATGTGGGCATAGAGGATCAGGAGGACGATGGCGAGCCGTTTGAAGAAAAGATGAAAAGGCTGACATCGGAATTATCTGAGCTTTTTGATAAGTCACATGAATTGGAGAAAGAGATCAGGGAAAAACTGGGGGCGATTGGGTATGAGATATGATTGATTAATACCAAATAAGCAGGATGAA
>CALXIZ010000141.1 GCA_944388495.1 uncultured Clostridia bacterium
TGCGGAAGCGGGAAAAAATATAAAAACTGCTGCATGAAAAAGATCGAAGCGCGCCATGATGCGGCTGAGATGCAGTGATCTAAAAACGCGGCTGCGCCCGTCTGAGGGCGGCAGCCGCGTTTTTCTCAAAATTAACGGAAATAGACGAGATCCTCTGCCGGAGGATCCGCGGGCTCGAAGGATGTCACATAAAGCATCGGCGCGTCGCCGCGGAATTCGTAGCAGTATTCCGTGCGGATATCGGCCCGGATGTTCGCCCAGCCTTCTTCCGTGACGAGTTCTGAGGCGTCCGGCATGATGCAGAAAAAAGCGAGAAAGCTGATATCCTCCGCACAGCATACCATGGCGAAACGGCCGGCTGCGAAGCGGTCGTCCGCGTCTTCGGGACGCCGGTGAAGCTGTCCGCGGAAGGTGACCGTCTTTCCGTCGTATTTTTCCGGCTCGTTCATGGCGTCGATATACCAGATGCCGAAATCCTCATCGGAGATTTCGATGACGTCGGCGTCGAGATCGAACGGAAGAGGCAGACCGTCGGAATAATCCTCTGCATTGCCGTTATTATCCTCGAGAAAGATCAGCGCGCGGGGATTCATGGCTTTGACGTTGGTGCCGCGGATCATTTCGCTCAGCTCGGGCGTGCAGCGGTTGAAGACGACGAGCTCGGATGCTCCGACCTGCTCGATGATGCGTGGCCCCATGTTTTTCAGATATACCTCGTAGGTTTCCGCATTGATCGTGGTGACGATCTGATAGATTTCCCAGTCGCGCGGAAATTCCTGTTCCATCAGCCGGATTTCCCACATACCGTTATACTCGACGATGATGCGGTCCGGTTTTTCCGCCATAGCCGCTTTTTTCAGCGTGACGCCTTTGAAATCCTCTTTTGATCCGATCGGAAGAAGGACGGAATTCGTCTCGCGGAGAAAATCGCTGTCATATTCCTCCTCTCCCTCTTCACAGCAGACGATCAGAGTCTTCTCCTGATCCGTAAAGCCGGGATCGAGAAGCGTGTCCCGGATAAAGCTGGTCTTGCCGCTTTCGAGAAAGCCGGCGAAGACATAAACTGGAATGTTCATATTGAATTTTCTCTCCTGTCGTACTGTTTTCTTCTGTCGCTTCCGGAATCTTACATTCCGGTGATTTTTCTGTGCCGTAATCAGATATGGAAGATTTCCGCCAGCTTTTCTTCGTCCAGTTTTGCTCCGATTACGCAGATCTGACCGGTGTAGGATGCGGGTCCCTGACGCATCTCGGATTCGCCCGGAACATAATCGAAATGAAGCCACTGTCCGTCTTCTGCGGAAGGAACGATGCCCTTGGCGCGGAGAACTGTGCCGCACATGCCGAGATCGAGTTCGTCGAGAGCGTCGTGAAGCTCTTCTTCGGTATAGCGGTGAGCCGTCTCGATACCCCAGCTGGTAAAGACTTCGTCTGCGTTGTGATCGTGATGTTCGTGTCCGCAGGAGCAGGAGCCGCTGTGTTCATGACGGTGTTCGTGGCCGTGTTCATGTCCGCAGGAGCAGGAGTCGCCGTGCTCGTGATGGTGTTCGTGGCCGTGTTCGTGTTCATGTTCATGCTCATGATGATGGTGATGTTCGTGCAGAGGCTCTCTTGCGAGCTCCTCGAGCAGCTCATCGGCAAAAGATCTGTCGCTTTCCATGGCTTCCAGAATCTGAGCGCCTGTCAGCTGCTCCCACGGGGTGGTGATGATGCGGGCTTTTTCGTTGTGCTGACGCAGCAGATCGACACAGGCGCGGAGCTTTTCCTCTGTCATTTGTGACGTCCGGCTGAGAATGATCGTCTTTGCATGTTCGATCTGATCGAGATAAAATTCGCCGAAGTTTTTCGTGTACATCTTACACTTTTTCGCATCGGCGACCGTGACAAAACTGTTGAGCCTGACAGGCATGTCTTCCTCCACTCTGCAGACGGCGCGGATGACGTCGGAGAGCTTGCCGACGCCGGAAGGCTCGATCAGGATACGGTCCGGTGAAAAACGGGTCACGACGTCGCGAAGCGCCTGGCCGAAATCGCCTACGAGAGTGCAGCAGATGCAGCCGGAGCTCATTTCGGTGATCTCCACGCCGGAGTCCTTCAGAAAACCGCTGTCGATATTGATCTCCCCGAATTCGTTTTCTATGAGGACGATCTTTTCTCCCTGAAATGCTTCAGCGATCAGTTTTTTAATGAGTGTCGTCTTTCCGGCTCCGAGAAAGCCGGAGAAAATATCGATTTTTGTCATGAGATAAAACCTCCTGTCAGTCTTGTAAATGATTCTTGTGCCGATCGCGCCGGACGGTTCAGACGCCCGCAAAGCGGAAGATGATTCCCACTGCGGCGGAGACAGCGATAAAGGCGATCGGATGAATGTTATTCCACCTCCGCATGGCGAAAAAGAGCAGCACGGCGAAGAGGACTGCTTTGAAATCAAACAGCTCCGCAGCGGTAAGCCCGCTTTCTCCGATGAGATTGAAATGGATGAGAGAGATCTGTACCACGGAGAGTGCGGCCGCGCAGATCAGCCCGATGGAAGCGGCGCGCAGACCGTACAGACCCCACTGGACGAGGCGGTTCTGTTTGAATTTTTCGAGGACCTTTGCGATCAGCAGAATGATGATGATTCCCGGCGTGATCAGACCGAGTGTCGCGATGACGCCTCCGGCAAAAGATGCCGTTTCAAAGCCGGCATAAGTAGCCATGTTGATGCCGAGCGCTCCCGGCGTCGATTCCGATATCGCCAGCATATTGGCGAGCTCGGCATGCGTGAACCATCCTGTCTTGTCGGAAAGATCATAGAGAAACGGCAGTGTGGCCAGGCCCCCGCCGATGGCAAACAGTCCTGTCATGAAGAAATTGTAAAAGAGCTGCAGATAGATCATTTTCCGTCGCCGCTCCTCTCTTTTCCGTCTTTCTTTCCCGACACCGAAAACTGCTGGAGTACGATGCCGGCAGCTGCGGAAGCGAGAACGAGAATTACCGGCGAAGTATTCGTAAAGACAGAAAGTGCGAACACTGCCAGGAAGATCAGGAGCGTCTTTTTATCGACGACAGACTTTTTCCACAGTCTGCCGATGGCATTCAGTATGAGAATGCAGACGCAGACGCGGATTCCGGCAAAAGCATTCTGAACTGCGGCGTAGTGCGCAAAATTCTGGAGTACGGCAGCGATCACGGTGATGACGATCAGTGCGGGTGTGACGAAACCGATGGTGGCCACAATGCCGCCGACGATACCTCTCCGCTTTTCCCCGATAAAAGTGGATGTATTGATGGCGATGATGCCGGGAGTACACTGACCGATGGCGTAGTAATCCATAAGCTCTTCCACCGTGGCCCAGTTTCTTCTGTCGACGATTTCACGCTCGATGACAGGAATCATCGCATATCCGCCGCCGAATGTGGTAGCGCCGATTTTTGCGAACAGAAGGAACAGATCGAGTAGTTCTTTCATGAATTCTTCCTCTCTTTCATTACCCGTTCTGCCGGAACGCGAAGCATTTTCGGGCAAAAGCCGCGGAAAGGATTCCCGTGCCGGACAGATCCTCACTATTATAGCACGTTTGAGAAGAGTGTGAACGGTTCCGTTTTTTCTTCCGTCTGCCGCCGGAGGCGGAGCGCGGAACGGAGCGGAGATGAGGGACAGGGAAATATCCGGTATGATATAATGTCTGAGGAAAGAGGAAAGGAGATTACAGAAGATATGGAATTATCAAATCAGACAGGTTTTTTCTGCATCGCGGTTCTTCTCTTTGTGCTCATTCTTCAGATTATTCAGCTTCTGAGAAGGCAGGCTGCAGATCCGAAGGATAAAAAAGAGCTTCTGGAGAGAATCGATGCTCTGCGGCAGGAGAACGCGGCGCTGATGAGCGCGGCGAAGGAAGCCGGGCTCAGGCAGCAGGCAGAGATGAAAAGCGATATCCAGAGCTCCGTCAACGAAGCGATGAGTACGTTCAGCAGAGTCTTTGCCGAAAACATGAAATATTCCGCGGAGACACAGTCTCTGAAGATCGGCGAGATCGGCGAGATGCAGAACCTCAGGCTGGCGGAAAACAATCAGAAGCTGGAGCATATGAGAGAGACTGTGGAACGCAGACTGGCGGAGCTCCAGAGCGACAATAACCGCAAGCTGGACGAGATGAGAGGAATCGTCGACGAAAAGCTTCAGAAGACGATCAGCGAACGCATGAACGAATCCTTTCGTCTGGTAAACGAGCGTCTGGAACAGGTATACCGCGGCCTGGGAGAGATGCAGACGCTGGCGGCGGGCGTGGGAGATCTGAAAAAGGTCCTCTCAAACGTCAAGACGCGCGGAATTCTGGGCGAAGTCCAGCTGTCGGCGATTCTCTCGGAAATTCTCGCTCCCGAACAGTACGATACGGATGTGAGAGTCAGGCCGGGCAGCAGAGAAGCCGTGGAGTTTGCGGTCAGGATTCCGTCGGAGGAAGGCTTTCTCTACCTTCCCATAGATTCCAAATTCCCGGGCGACACATACGGAAATCTGAGAGACGCTTACGAAGCAGGAGTGCCGGAGGAAATCGAAAAATGCGCGAAAACACTCGTCAGCACGATACGCTCCGAGGCGAAATTGATCCGTGAAAAATACATCTGTCCCCCTTATACGACGGAATTTGCCATCATGTTTCTGCCGTTTGAGGGACTTTATGCGGAAGTCGTAAACCGGGGCATGGTGGAAATTCTGCAGAGGGAATACAGCGTGAACATAGCGGGTCCGAGCACGATGGCAGCCATGCTCAACAGCCTGCAGATGGGATTCCGGACCTTTGCCATCCAGAAACGCAGCGGAGAGGTCTGGCAGATTCTGAGCGGCGTGAAGACAGAATTTTCGAAATTCGAGTCAGTGCTTCAGTCGGCGCAGCAGAGGATCAGTCAGGCGAATGCGGATCTGGATAAGCTGATCGGCGTCAGGACACGGGCTATTCAGAAAAAACTGCGCGATATCTCGGAGCCGGAAAACGTTTCCGGAAGCCTGTACGCAGCAGGTGAAAGAGCGGATGATGCAGGGGCGGAAAAAAGGAAAGGTGTGAAAGAGGAATGACATCAAAGGAAAAGGTTCTCATACATCTTGAAAAAAACAGCGGAAGCTATGTATCAGGTGAACAGCTGGCGGAGCTTCTCGGCGTCTCCCGGGCCGCCGTCTGGAAAGCGATACGCAGTCTGAGAGAAGAGGGATATGAGATCGAAGCGGTGACAAACCGCGGATACCGTCTGACCGAAAGAAATGATGTTCTGTCGGCGGCAGGAATCGCCGGCCATATGAAAAACGGGGACGCTTCCCGGATTCACGTGCTGCGGGAAGTGGACTCCACAAATAATGAGGCGAAAAAGCTGGCTCTGAAGGGAGCGCCGCACGGAACCGTCGTCGCAGCGGAACAGCAGACGGCCGGCAGAGGGCGTCTGGGACGCAGTTTTGAATCTCCGCCGGGAACGGGAATCTATTTTACCGTCATCCTGCGGCCGGATACCGATCTCAGAAAAGCTCTTCTGATCACGACAGCGGCAGCCGTGGCCGTCTGCCGCGCGGTCAGAGAGCTGACAGGAAAACCGGCCTGCATCAAATGGGTGAACGATGTTTATCTGGGCGAAAAAAAATTCTGCGGTATTCTCACCGAATCAGCCACAGATTTTGAGACGGGAGCGCTAAAGAGCGTCGTCACAGGCATCGGCGTAAATTTCAGAACGCCGGACAGCGTTTTTTCGGAAGAGACGCGCGCGCGCGGCATCTGTTCGCTCTACGGCTCCGGAAACGGTCCGGCGGCGGACAGCGCGTCAAAACGGCCTTCTGTCACCCGCAATGAACTCATAGCGCGCATCGTCGACGAACTGACAGAGATCTGTTCCGACCTGGACGATCATACATTTCTCGACGATTACCGCCGGTGGTCGCTGGTGATCGGAAGAGAGGTTTCCTGTATCCGCGGAAACGAACGCAGGAATGTAAGAGTACTTGACATCGACGAATGGGGCGGGCTGGTGGTGATGAACCCGGACGGAAGCCGGGAGACGCTTTCCTCCGGCGAAATTTCCATACGATGGTAATCTACAGGGCCTTCTGCCTGATTTATGCAGGAAATACGGATTTGCCGGCATTTCCTGCATACGACGATCTCTCTTAACCCCTTCCGGAAATTTTAGAAAAATACAGAAAAAGATAAATTGAAAGGAAAAATATGGATGCCATTTTTCCTAAACGGCAACTTTCACGACGTAAACAACATCCGCGGAAACGGCGATTTTATAGTAAAATATAAAGGCGGAAAGATATTTCTGTGAGAGACAGATATATTTGCGATAGAAAATACTTTGCAGACAGGAGGATTTGTTGTGAAACGGAGAAAAGCACTGTCGCTGCTTCTGACGCTGGCGATGATTCTTGCCGCGCTGCCGCGGATATCATCACGGTATCAGCGCAGGAGGGCGGCGAGACGACAGCCGGTCGGACGATCAGCACACTGGAGGAACTGGAACAGTTCCGTGAAGAAGTTAACAAAGGCGAAGATTTTGAAGGAAAAATCATACAGCTTACTGCGGACATCGATCTGTCGGAGAGATACGGCGCGGAAAAAGGTATAGACGGGGAAGATGTATCGTGGACGCCGATTGGAAAGGACTATGGTAACTCTTTTGCCGGAACCTTTGACGGAGGAGGACATGAGATAAAAGGACTGTATATAAATAATACAGACGATTATCAGGGACTGTTCGGATATAACGAAGGAACGATAAAGAATCTGAGCGTCAGCGGCACGGTTGCGGGCGGTGATGATGTCGGAGGAATTGCCGGATATAACAGGGGAACGATAGAGAACGTCTGTAATACGGGAGATATCAGTGGTTCTGAGGATATAGGAGGAATCGCCGGGAGTAATTCGGGAACGATAAAGAAAAGTTATAACACAGGAAATGTCAGTGGCTTCGGGGAAGGTATTTATATAGGAGGAATCACCGGATATACCGGATACGGCAGTATAATAGAGAACAGTTATAATACGGGAAAAATCAGCACTTCCGGAGAATCCGGCTATGTCTATATAGGAGGAATCGCCGGGCGTAATGTGGGAACGATAAAAAACAGTTATAACACAGGAAATGTCAGTGGCTCCGGGGAAGATGAAGATATCGATATAGGAGGGATTACCGGAGATAATAGTGGATACGACAGTATAATAGAGAACAGTTACAATACGGGAGAGATACGTGTCTTTATAGCGTCCGGGTCTTTCTGTAAAGGCGGGATTACCGGGGAGAACTATGGAAGTATAAAGAACTGCTATTATCTCTCTGGAACCGCCGTTTCCGGTGTCGGCGATGGCGACAGCGGAACAGGGGTCGAAGCGAAAACAGCGGCAGAGTTTACAGATCAGGATAATTTTGCAGATTGGAATTTCGATAAGGTATGGGATATGGATATCTGGCTCGGGCATCCCGTTCTGAGAGATAACCGCCAGCAGAGCGTTGCGGGAACCGAGGAAGATCCGTATCTCATCCCCGATCTGCCGACGCTCGAAAACTTCCGCGACAGTGTCAACGCTGGAAATGATTACTCGGATAAATATGTGATTCTTACCGAGGATATCGATCTGTCGGGCAAATACGGCGCGGAAAAAGGCACAGACGGCGGGGATGTATCGTGGACGCCGATCGGAAATGACGAACATTCTTTTGCCGGAACCTTTGACGGAGGAGGACATGAGATAAAAGGAATGTATATCGATGACAGCGCGGCGGATTATCAGGGACTGTTCGGATATAACAGTGGAACGATAAAGAACCTGGGCGTCAGCGGCACGGTTACAGGCGGTAATTATGTCGGAGGAATCGCCGGATATAACGACGAAACGATAGAGAACGTCTGTAATACGGGAAAGATCAGCGGCTCCGGCAATACAGGAGGAATCGCCGGAGAGAACTATGGAATAATAGAGAACGTTTATAATACAGGAGATATCAGTGGTTCCGGGGATTCTATCTGTGTAGGAGGAGTAATCGGATATAACGAAGGAACGATAAAGAACAGTTA
>CALXIZ010000142.1 GCA_944388495.1 uncultured Clostridia bacterium
TTTAATCAAGAAGTGGCCTTTGCCGTTAATCAGATGTTTTCAGAATTACAGGGAGAAAATTAAAATGAACAGACACAGAATATTCCGTTCGATATTAGTTATCACACTTTTTCTTACTATGACTGCATTCTGTTTTGCAGATGCAGATCATGAGACAGACAACCGGAACACATCTCAGACGACAAATCTGCTCAGCATGAAATCCAACGCTGTTCTTGGCTATTGCAACGCAGACGGTGTGAAGTTTAAAGCCTCTCCGGGTGCAGGCGGCACTACGCTGGGGCTGTGTTATAAGAACGAAACTCTTTATAGACATCCAAGTCCTGCCGGCACACCGTCATCCTGGATATACGTCTACCGGCCGAAAACAGGTCAGTATGGTTATATCGCTGCACGTTATTTTACACTAAATCCAGGACTTGACTCAATATCAAAATAAACTTTTCTTTTTTAAAAACATTCAGGCGCTGTGAGTCACAGCGCCTGAATGTCTTTTCCGTATATCATATTACTCTCTCCGCCATTTCCCCTATTTCTGACGGTATTTCTCGATGAGCGCCTCCAGTTCTCCTGCTTCCTCTTCTGAAATCTTTTTGTCGCCGAAAAAGGCGGCGAAAAACTTCGGCACGGAATTATGGAAGGTCCGCTCCATGAAATACTGCGCCTCTTCTCTCTGGCAGGCCTCTTCAGGAATCAGGGCGGAAACGGTGGCATTGACATTTTCCACAAAGCCCTTGAGTTCCATCTTCTTGATCATCGTGTAGACGGTGGACTTTTTCCACCCGAATTTTTCATTGCACAGCCTGACCAGCTCTCCGGAATTGACGGGATAGCTCTCCCATACCGCTGTCATGAACTTATAATCGCTGTCGCACAGCTTGAGATTTTTCGGTGTCATTTCAAGTACTCCTTTTCCAAGTATATATTGAGTCTGTATCAATAAACCGGATTTGTCAAGATATTTTTCTCAAAATGTACCCGAAAAATGCCTGGAAAACGAAAATTGTGCTTTGAAAGCCGTTTTCCTTCTTTTTTGTGCATCTGTCCGGATTTTCCCGGCCGTGCCGTAAAGTTCTCTGACTTCAGGTATGTTCAGGTATACGGAGTATCACGGCAGATTCGTATAGCCGTCCAGATATTCGTCGACCTCTCTGGCCGCTTCTCTTCCTTCCCGGATGGCCCAGACGACGAGAGACTGTCCTCTACGCATATCGCCGGCTGCGAAGACCTTCTCCCGGTTTGTGCGGTAACTGCCGTCTTTTGTGGCCACATTGGTACGCCGGTCCGCTTCGACGCCGAAGGCTTTCAGAATCTCCGGCTCCGGTCCCGTAAAGCCCGCTGCGATCAGAGCGATCTCTGCGGGGTAGATTTTTTCCGTTCCTTTGATCGTGCGCAGACTGCTCTTTCCCGTCTTCGGATCTTTTACGCTCTCCATGCGGATGATCTCCACGCCGGTGAGTTTTCCGTCCTCGCCCCGGATAAAGCGGTTTACCGTGGCGCCGTACAGGCGGGGATCCTTTCCGTAGAGAGCGATCGCTTCCTCCTGACCGTAATCCGTCTTGCAGATATTCGGGTACTCCGGCCACGGATTTGATTCCGCCCGCTTTTCCGGCGGCCTGCCGTGCCGCTGCATCTGCAGGACGCTCTTCGCGCCGTGGCGGATCGCTGTTCCCACGCAGTCGTTTGCCGTATCGCCGCTGCCGACGATGACCACATTTTTGCCCTTCGCGGAGATATATGTTCCCTCCGCCATATCGGTGTCCAGAAGCGCCTTCGTCGTGGAGGTCAGAAAATCCACGGCAAAATAGATGCCGTCTGCATCCCGTCCTTCGACATCCATATCCCGCGGTTTCGACGCACCGCAGCACAGGATGACGGCGTCATATTTTTTCAGAAGCGCATCCGCCGCCCGCTTCGTATTGATATTCTCGTTGAGGCGGAATGTGATGCCTTCCTTTTCCATGAGAGCGATCCTGCGGTCGATCACCGATTTGTCCAGTTTCATGTTCGGGATTCCGTACATCAGCAGACCGCCCGGGCGGTCGCTTCTCTCATAGACATCGACGCTGTGCCCGCGCAGATTGAGCTGGTCGGCGGCGGCCAGTCCCGCGGGGCCTGAACCGATGACCGCCACCTTCTTTCCGGTGCGCGGGATATCGTGTTTCGCTTTCACATATCCGCGGTCAAAAGCGTTTTCGATGATGGCGAATTCGTTTTCATGCGTCGTGACGGGATCGCCGTTCAGTCCGCAGGTACATGCCGTCTCACAGAGAGCCGGGCAGACACGGCTGGTGAATTCGGGAAAATTATTCGTCATCGTCAGCCGCTCATAAGCTGCCCGATATTTTCCCTGCCACAGCAGTTCGTTCCACTCCGGCACCATATTGCGCAGCGGACAGCCGATCGTCTTTCCTTCAATCTCCGCCGCCGACTGACAATACGGGATCCCGCAGTCCATGCATCTTCCCGCCTGCTCCGCCTGCTCTTCATCGGAAAGATAAAGGTGAAACTCATTATAGTTCTTTATTCTTTCGAGAGGGGCTTCGCTCTGCGAAGTCTTTCTCTCATATCTGAGAAAATCCAGTTCTCTGCCCATCAGTGAAGCCCTCCTTCATATTCATAAAATGCGCTCTCTATCGCCTGATCGCCGCTGAGCCCTTTCTGTTCGTACTTCATCACCAGATCCATCATGCGCTTGTAGTCATGCGGCATGATTTTCCTGAATTTCGGAAGATATTCTTCAAAGTGATCCAGAATACGTTTTCCCTTCGGTGAACCCGTGACGCGCACATGTTCCTCGATGAGCGACTTCAGTTCCATGACGTCCGTATTCCTTTCCATCTTTTCCAGAGAGACCATCGTTCTGTTCAGTTTTTTGTAGACATCGTTGTCCTCATCCAGGACATAGGCGACGCCGCCGGACATGCCGGCCGCCAGGTTTTCCCCGACTTTTCCGAGAATGACGACTCTGCCGCCCGTCATATATTCGATGCCGTGATTGCCGACTCCTTCCACCACGGCGACAGCGCCGGAATTTCTGACGCAGAAACGTTCGCCCGCCACGCCGTTGACAAAGAGTTTTCCTCCCGTGGCGCCGTACAGCGCCACATTGCCGATGATGATATTGTCCTCCGGCAGGAAGGTCGCCTCCTTCGGCGGATAGACGATGATCGTGCCGCCGGAAAGTCCTTTTCCGATATAGTCATTGCTGTCGCCGCACAGCTCCAGCGTCAGCCCCTTCGGGATAAAGGCGCCGAAGCTCTGCCCGCCGGCTCCCGTGCATTTGATATGGAAAGTGTCATCCGGCAGAGTATTGCCGTACAGGCGCGTGATTTTCGAACCGAACAGTGTGCCGAAAGCGCGGTCCACATTGTCCACGGAAAGCTCCAGCCGGGCCGGCTCTCCTTTTTCGAGCGCCTGTCTCAGTTTCTGACAGAGAACCGTTTCGTCTTTCGTATGTTTCAGCCCGAAATCAAATGTTTCTGCGGGAATAAATCCTCTCTTCACCTTCGCAGACGCATACGGATTATCCAGTACAGCGCGAAGATCACCGTACTTTGTTCCGCCGCTTTTTTCCGGCTTCCCGGCCTTCACCTTCAGCATATCTGTTCTTCCCACCATCTCATCGACCGTGCGGAATCCAAGCTTTGCCATATATTCTCTCAGTTCCTGCGCGAGGAAGAGCATACAGTTTTTCACGTACTCCGGTTTTCCGGCGAAACGCTTCCGAAGCTGCGGATTCTGCGTCGCCACGCCTACCGGACAGCTGTCCCGGCTGCATACCCTCATCATGACACAGCCAATCGCCACCATCGGCAGAGTGGCAAAGCCGAATTCCTCCGCTCCCAGAAGAGCCGCGACGGCGATATCGCGTCCTGTCATCAGTTTTCCGTCTGTCTCCAGGCGTACGCGGTTTCTCAGGCCGTTCATCAGAAGCGTCTGATGAGCTTCCGCCAGGCCGAGCTCCCACGGCAGTCCGGCGCCGCTGACGGAATTTTTCGGCGCCGCGCCCGTTCCTCCATCAAAGCCGGAGATGAGAATGACCTCTGCCCCGGCCTTTGCGACGCCGGCAGCGATCGTCCCCACACCGGCTTCCGATACCAGCTTGACATTGATGGCTGCGTCACTGTTGGCGCATTTCAGATCATAAATCAGCTGTGCCAGGTCTTCAATAGAATAAATGTCGTGATGCGGCGGCGGAGAGATCAGACCCACTCCCGGCGTCGAATAACGCGTGGCGGCGATGGCCGGATAAACCTTCTGCCCCGGCAGATGACCTCCTTCTCCCGGCTTTGCCCCCTGTGCGATTTTGATCTGAATTTCCTTCGCGCTGACGAGATATTCCGAGGTGACGCCGAAACGGGCGGACGCCACCTGCTTGACAGCGCTGTTTCTGTTCAGACCGTCCGGCCCGGTTTTAAAGCGGTCCGCAGGCTCGCCTCCTTCACCTGTATTCGATTTCGCGCCCAGCTGATTCATGGCTATGGCCAGCGTCTCGTGTGCCTCCAGCGACAGAGCGCCGTAAGACATCGCTCCGATTTTGAATCGCTTCACGATGGATTCCGCGCTCTCCACCTCTTCAACAGGAATTCCTTTTTCCGGATAACAGAACTCCATCAGATCCCGGATGTGAACATCTCCCAGTTCTTCGTCGATCATATGGGTATATTTTTTAAATTTTCCGTAATCTCCGGTACGCACGGCCGTCTGAAACATATGTATCGTCTCCGGATTGTACAGATGTCTTTCCTGCCCGCTCACCGATCTGTGCCGTCCGATGCTCGGAAGTGACATATCGCTTTTCAGTCCCAGAGGATCGAATCCCTGCCTGTGACGGTATTTCACATCATTTTCGATATCGTCCAGCGTAATGCCTCCGATCGGACTGATCGTATTGGTGAAATACCGGTCGATCACCTTTTTGCTGATACCCACCGCTTCGAAGATCTGTGCGCCCATATAGGACTGGATCGTGGAGATTCCCATCTTGGAGGCGATTTTCAGAATTCCGGCCAGAATTCCGTTGCAGTAATCCTCAGACGCCGCATAAAAATCCTTATCAAGTATATTGCGGTCGATCATGCTCTTGATGGAATCGAGTGCGAGATAAGGATTGACCGCGCTGGCTCCGTAGCCCAGAAGTGTCGCAAAATGATGAACCTCGCGCGGCTCGCCGCTTTCGAGAATGAGTGAAAGCTGCGTCCTGTTCTTCGTGCGGACCAGATGCTGCTGTACGGCCGATACCGCCAGCAGAGAAGGAATCGGCATGTGATATTCATCGACGTCCCGGTCGGAGAGAATGATGAGATTCGCTCCTTCGCGAAGCGCCCGGTCTGTCTGCAGAAAGACGTTTTCCAGCGCCTCCTCCAGCGATCCGTCTTTATAGTAGGTGATCGGAATGATCCTGACTTTATAGCCTTCCACCTTCATATATTTCAGCTTCAGCATATCCGTATTCGTCAGAATCGGATTTCTCACCTGAATCGACTTGCAGTTTTCCGGTACATCCTTCAGCAGATTCCCGGAAGCTCCCAGATAGATATGCGTGGAAGTGACGATTTCCTCCCGGATCGCATCGATCGGCGGATTCGTCACCTGTGCGAACAGCTGCTTGAAATAGCTGAACAGCGGCGGATGCTTTTCCGAAAGAAACGGCAGCGGCGTATCATCTCCCATGGAGACGATCGGTTCTTCCCCTTCGGTGGCTGCAGCCTTCAGATACCGGTTCACATCCTCATAGGTATAACCGAATACCTTCTGCAGGCGTGCCAGTTCCTCGTCGGAATAGCGGACATCCGCTTTATTCGGGATTTTAATGTCGCCGAGGAAGGTGAGATTATCCTCCAGCCACTCGCCGTAGGGATTCTGAAGCGCATATTTCATCTTGATCTCTTCATCGGAGATGATGCGTCCCTGTTTCGTATCGACGAGAAGCATCTTCCCGGGACGCAGGCGGTCTTTTCTCTCCACATCCGCGGGATCCGTATCGAATACGCCGACCTCCGAGGAGAGGATGAGATAGCCGTCCTTCGTGACATAATAGCGGGAAGGGCGCAGACCGTTTCTGTCGAGAACGGCTCCCATGATCTCACCGTCGCTGAAAAGAATCGACGCCGGCCCGTCCCACGGTTCCATCAGCGTGGCTTCATACTGGTAGAAATCGCGCTTTCTCGGATCCATATTCCGGTCGTTTGTCCACGGCTCCGGAATACTGATCATGACCGCCTTCGGCAGTTCCATGCCGGACATCATGAGAAATTCCAGAGAATTGTCGAGCATCGCCGAGTCGGACGCCCAGTGATCGACAGCAGGCAGGACCTTATAGAGATCGTCATCCGGCATATCTCCCTGCATCGTCTCCTCCCGGGAGTACATCTTATTGACATTTCCGCGGATCGTATTGATTTCTCCGTTGTGGACGATCAGTCTGTTCGGATGTGCTCTTTCCCAGGAAGGAAACGTATTCGTGGAAAAGCGGGAATGCACCAGAGCGATGGCCGATCTGAAATCAGGACTCTGCAGATCTCTGAAAAATTTCCGCAGCTGATGTACGAGAAACATACCCTTGTATACGATAGTCCGGCTCGAAAGAGAGCAGACGTATGTATTTCTGTTTGTTTTCTCGAAAACCCTGCGGGCGATATAAAGCCTCCTGTCGAATTCCAGACCCGCTCTGACGCTGCGCGGCCTTCTGACAAAACCCTGCCATATCGACGGCTTACAGTCGAGAGCCGTTTTGCCGAGGATACTGTCCTCCGTCGGAACCTCGCGCCATCCCAGAAAGCTCATCCCCTCTTTTTCCAGAATGACTTCAAACAGCTTTTTCGCCTGATTGCGCGCCGTCTCCTCCTGAGGAAAGAAAAACATCCCCACGCCGAAGCTTCCGTCAGCCGGCAGTTTCAGCTCTCTGACATTTTTCACGAAAAATCCGTGCGGCAGCTGCACGAGAATACCCACTCCGTCGCCTGTCTCTCCCTTCGCGTCCTTTCCCGCTCTGTGCTCCAGACGCTCCACGATCGTCAGTGCGTCTGTGACTGTCTTTCTCGTCTTTTCGCCCCGGATATTGACGACAGCTCCGATTCCGCAGTTCTCGTGTTCAAGGGCAGCGTCATACAGTGCGGGTTTCGGGCCGCACGCTGCCTTCTGTCCGACTTCTCTATAATCTCTCATCATGCACCTCTCACAGTTTTCCGACATCTTTCTCCTGACTTCACCGGCAGCCTCCGATATCCGCCCTTTCCGCGCGCAGATATACAGATATGATTCCGCAGTCTGTCATGCCGCCATGCTCCGCCGGCTCAGGATACGATCTCTTGTCCAAAAAAGAAAAATGAATACAATTTAAAAATTGTATTCATTATAGGCCGATCGTATCTCATTGTCAACAGATTGTATACAAATTTTCTGATATTCGATTCTCTCGGAAACGGCAGCCATCTCCGCCCGGGTCATTTTTTTCTGCGGTTCGAATGTTCCGCCGTCATATCCGCTCAGAAGTCCCCAGCGTACGGTGCTCTGTACCGCTGCGAGAGCCTGCGGGGAAATTTCCTCCTGATCGGAAAATACCGGAATCTCCGCATCCTCCCGTTTTGCCGTCTCTGCGATTTCCGGCTCCACATTCATGATATAGCGGAAAAGCATGACGGCCATCGTTTCACGGCTGATCGGCTCGTCCGGTGCAAAACCGGATTCCGGGCCGGAAAGAATTGCGTTCCGGAAAGCCCAGTCCACGGCCTCCTGATACCATTTTTCTCCGATGTCCGTCTTTGGCGGCATCTGATCCTGAGAAGACGGCTCAGACTGCGGCGGCTTTTCCTGCCCGTCCGGCAGCACTCCCGCCATCCGTGCCAGCATCACGATAAACATCCCCTGCGTCGTGTTTTCATCCGGCGAGAAACGGCCGTCCCCCGTTCCTTCCATAAACCGCTGGTTGACTGCGAACCGTATCGATTCGTATGCCCAGTGTCCTTCGATGTCGGAGAAAGGTATTCTGATATAGGTACTGTCATACCTGTCTTCTCTCGACTGTCTGTGACTGTAGGAAAAGAATTCCAGCGTATTGTCAAAATAGGTGCGGTCCGCTCCCGCAGACTGATACTGTCCGCCGCGGTACGCATTATCGGAATCCCAGGTGACATCCATCATGATCCATCTGCCGTCGGCAAAGGCCTCCGTCCATGCATGGTTGGCTCTGTCTCCGTACATATTTGAAAGAGTCCACGATCTGTCATCGCCGTACAGAGCATAGCCCATGACCGTTTTGGCCGGAATTCCGCACGCCCTCAGCAGAGCAGTCGTCAGATTCGCATAGCCTTCGCAAAGCCCCCGTCTCGCGGAGAGTGTCTCCACAGCGTCTTTCGGCCATCCTTTCTGAGCGTACAGAGCGTCGTAGTCGAAGTAGATATTTTCCGCCACCCAGTCGTGAACAGCGAGGATTTTTTCGTAGGCGCCGTCCTCCGCCTCTGTGATCTCATCCGCCAGAGCGCGGATTTTTTCATCATCGCTCTGTACATTTTCCGACGGCTGCAGATAAAACAGAAGCGCATCGGCCGATACGGCCTTCGCCTCAAAAGCCGCCACGCTGCTGTCATACACGGGAGACGGGATGATTTTCACATTTCCGTTCTCCGACAGCACAGCGATCGATTCCATTCCGCCGATCACTCCGGAAAAAGTGCCGTCCTCCTGCCTGCCGCGGTAGAGCTGTATATAATAGACTCCGTTCCGCTGTTCTTCAATCCGGTAGACTGCCGTTCCGCCGGAGACTTTCACAGGCTGCGTCTCCTGCGGGGCGTTTCCTCCGGAGTCCATAAAGGTCACGATAACATAGGAATAGTCTTCTGTCTCCGGTACTGTCACCTTCATCTCATTTCCGCTGATCGTGATCCCGATGCTTTCCTCCCTGTAATAGGAGGTTTCGATTTTCTGAGAGGAGAATTCCGCCGCCCGCACGGGCTGCAGAAAGACGGCTCCGGCCGTCAGCAGTAAAACTGCCAGCAGCGCGGTTCCTTTCCTCCAGACCTCTGTGCGTTTCAATCCATTACACCTCCGTCTCATCATCCGGCTGATCTTCTGCCGTCAGGCCGGAAAGATCTTCGATTTCCGGCAGATCTTTCAGAGAAGATATTCCGAATTTTTCCATAAAAAAAGATGTCGTTCCGTATAATACCGGCCGTCCCAGCCCGCCGGCTCTTCCTTTTCCTTCGATCAGATTCCGCTGGATCAGCCCCTCGAGCACGCTGTCGGAGCGCACACCCCGGATCATGTCGATCTCACTTTTGGTGACAGGCTGACGGTAAGCGATGATCGCCAGAACCTCCAGTGCAGCGCCGGACAGCTTTTTTTCCTTCACCGGGGAACAGAAATTCCGGACAGCCTCGCCGCATTCCGGACGCGTACAGATCTGATATTTCCCGTCAATCACACGGATCATCAGCCCTCCGCTTCTTTCCTCATATTCCTGCTTCAGTTCTTCCAGCAGCGCGCGTATCTCCTCCTCTCCGGCGGAAAACGCTTCCGCAGCCGCATCCGCATCCACAGGACTTCCCAGAATAAAAAGGACGGCTTCCAGATCACGCTTCATCTGTTTCCGATTCATGTCCGTTCCTCTCCTCTCTGTGCCCTGCCTGCAGCAGGCGGGCCGTAATTTCGCCGAACAGTGTCTCCTGGCGCACTGCCGCCTGTCCGCGGGCTGTCAGTTCCAGGAGCGCGGTAAAGGTGAGCACCATATCATAGCGATCTCCCTCCTTATCCAGAAGATCGTGAAATCCGACATTTTTTCCGCCTTTCAGCCTGTTCATGACAGACTGTGACTTTTCCTCCAGAGACATCAGATCGCGCGGAATATATTCATATCGTCTGTGAATCTCTTCGATTCTGCGCCGCTGCTCCAGAAAAGAGCGGAAAGCACTCATGAATTCTTCCGGACCGGTGATCAGTTCTTCTCTGGCAGACCCGGCATATTCCGCAGGATCCTCTGCCGGTTTGGTGAAAATATCTTCATTTTTCTCTTCCAGAACGCGGAGCTTTTCCGCCAGTATCCTGTACTTCCGGTACTCCCGGATTCTTTCCGCCAGCTCGTCCCGCGGATCCTCTCTGTCATGCTTCGGCTGTATTTTCGGCGCTTCGGGCAGAAGCATCCGGGATTTTATCTGAAGAAGAGTGGCCGCCAGCACCATAAATTCCGCAGCCGACTCGGGATCGATCCTTCCCAGTGCCCGGACATATTCCACATACTGTGCTGTAATCTCAGAGATATTGACATCATAAATGTCCACACCGGACCGTTCGATGAGATAGACCAGCAGATCGAACGGTCCTTCGAAGACATCGAGCTTTACCTTATATGACATGATTTACGGCCTTTCCGGACAGACAGAGAAAAAACGGCAGAGCACAGGACATATTCCGCCGTCATCAGAAATTTTCTTCCGGGATCTCATATCTCATCACCTTCGGAAAACATACCGTCTGATACTGATCGCATCCGAAACACTCGAAGAACAGCGGAGCATCTTCTCTGTCCACTTCGAGAAATCCGTTCCAGGCGAAAAAACCGGGAGCTCGTGCGACCAGGAAAAGCCGCCTGCCTCCGCGTCTTTTCACCTCGTCGATGACAGTCCTCAGAAGAGACGTTCCCAGTTCCTCTCCGCGGAACGCGCTGTCCAGGGCGATACCGTCCAGTATGTATTCTCCCTGACGCACGGCCAGCGTCGCCGCTCCTGCCATATCGCCGCCGCGGTACAGAATCCAGCTCTGAACGGCATCTGTTCCGACCGGTTCCTCGTCCGAAATTTCCAGACCGTTTCTTTCATAAAATCCGTTGAGTGACTCGTGATCCTCAGTCGGTATGATTCTGATCAATGCCGTTCCCCCTCTCTTCTGTAACATCCGCTCCCCGTTCACTGACTGCGGACCACGCTTCCGTGCCTCCGTTCCGCCGCTCTCCGTCCGGAACCTCGTCCCGGCGCCGCGTATTGATCAGCAGTCTGCGCGGAATGATATCAATCTGAAGAGGAAGCGGTTCGCCGTGTTCCCCGTCCACGTCAGTGCTGATGTCCACCGGAGACTCGATTTTCAGACTCGGCGTCTGAAAATATATCACATTTTTATTCTCATCGTGCCTGCCCTGCATCACATTGATGACGAGCGGAAGAATTTCGATGAGATACATGCTCTTGAAGATGATCACATCCAGAAGCCCGTCGTTGATGGAGGACTGGACTCCCAGCTTCCGGAAGCCTCCGGCGGAATTTCCGTTCATGACTACCATGAAAAAGATCTTTTCCGTAAAATTATACTCCGGAGAAGTGATTTTTACCTCTACAGGCTTCAGAGACGTCATTTCGGAGAGCCCCCGAAGATAATACGCCACGATGCCGAGAGCGTTTTTCATAGCGGCATCAGTCTTCTGACTTACATCGATCACCGATCCGATCGCCGCCACATTGACAAAATATTTGTCATTGCATTTTCCCACGTCAGCTTCCGTATAGTTGTCTCCCAGCGCAATCGCCATCATTCCGTCGATGTCCGTAGGAATATCGAAATAATGAGCAAAATCGTTGGCCGTTCCCGCCGGGAAAAGAGCCAGCGGCAGGCGGATGTCATTTCGGATCATGGCGTTGACGACGATGTTGATCGTCCCGTCGCCGCCCGCGGCGATGATCTTGCGGTAATATGTCACATCGATTTCCGAAAGAAGCTGATCGATGGAAATGCTGCCGTCCGCCCGTACCGGCATGACGATCATTCCCCGTGACTGAAATTTCCGGACGATCAGATCGAGATTATTTTTGAACATTCCGTTGCCCGAACGCGGATTATAGATCAGAAGCACTTTATTGCGAACCGCGCCCTTCGTCCTGCGTTTCATCCGCTCCTCCGAATCGTCCTTTGTCAGTCCGTCCGTCCGCGTCAATCCGTCTGTTTCTTTTTTTTCCAGTGCGGCTTTCCGCTCCGCGTGCCGCTCCTTCAGTTCATTTACTCCACGCATGTGATTATCCTCCGTACCCCTCCGATTAAATACAGGGAACCTGCCCACAGGATCAGATCATAATTCCCTCTGAGACGCTCCGCATGCGCAAACGCCTCCTCATAATCCGCGATGACAGAAATGCTGCGCCTTCCGGAACGATAGGGCTCTGATCCCGCGAATACTTCAGCGAGTTTTTCCGCGCTCATCCTTCTCGGATTCGGCACCTCCGTCACAATTACATCGGCGTCCAGCTGAATCCACTCCCTCACGATCTCTTCGTACGCCTTATCGGCCAGAATTCCCGTACACAGCAGAATACGGCTTCCGCCGAAAAAGCGCTTCACCGTCTCCTTCAGCGCCCGCGCTCCCGCCGGATTGTGAGCACCGTCCAGAATCAGATAAGGGTTATTTCTGACGATTTCAAAGCGCCCTTTCTGTCCCGCTTTTTTCATTCCTGTGAAAAGCCTGTCCTCTTCGATGCGGATACCGCGCCCGCGCAGAACCTCAAGCATCAGCAGCGCACACACCGCATTCGAAATCTGATGCCGTCCGCACATGGAAATTGCGATCCCGCGGCGTTCCGGCATTCCGGGAAGCTGCGTTTTCAGCACCTCGTCGGGCACCGCATCGAAAACGCTGCCCTCCAGATTTTCCTGTACCGCCTCCGCTCTGATACGGGATGCATCGATCAGAGGCGCATTCAGTTTTTCCGCCCGTTCTCTGATCACCTCAAAAGCCTGAGGATCTTCGACGCAGACGACGACGGGAACGCCCTCCTTGATGATCCCCGCCTTTTCGGCGGCGATCTTCGGCAGCGTATCTCCCAGCTGAGCCATATGATCGTACGATATGGAGACGATAGCCGTGACATCCGGCTGACTGCAGATATTGGTGGAATCTCCTCTTCCTCCGAGGCCCACCTCCAGAATGACGAAATCGGCATTCTGCGCCGCAAAATACAACAGGCCGACTGCGGTCACAAGCTCAAACTCCGTCGGAGATTCCCAGCCGCGGCTGACCATTTCATCCGCTGCCGAAAGCGCCCGCTCCGTATATTTTACGAGATCCTGTGCGGAAATTTCTCTGCCGTCAAACTCGATTCTCTCCGTAAACCGTTCGAGATACGGAGAAAAATACGCCCCTGTACGGTATCCGTTCTCTTCGAGAACGGAATAGACATAACGGCACACGGAGCCCTTGCCGTTTGTCCCGGCAACATGAATGATATTCAGCCCGTCCTGAGGATCTCCCAGAAGATGCAGCAGCCGCTGCATCCTCTCCAGCCCCAGACGCGAGCCGAAAACCTGAAAGGAATGAATCCTTTCGATCGCTTCCTCGTAATTCATCGCAGTCACACTCACTTCTGCAGTTTCTTTTCCACGATATTCAGACGTTCCGTAACCTTGGACAGCATATCCTGATATTTTTCCAGCTTTTCACGCTCCGCCTGAATGACTTTTTCCGGCGCTTTCTTCACGAAGTTCTCATTGTCCAGTTTTTTGCCGACTCTCTCCACTTCGCCTTCCAGTTTTTTCTTTTCTTTTGACAGACGCTCTTCTTCCGCCCGGTAATCCATCAGATCATCCATGGCGATCAGGATCTCCGCTCCCGTGATGACGCCCGACAGGACTTCTTCCGTCACTTCCGATCTGTCTTCGATATAACGGATCTCCGAGACATTTGCCTGCGTCATGATGTGACGTTCCGCCCGTTTCAGATATTCCGCCGTCTTTCCGGACGCTGCCACGACGGCGCGCACCTTTCTGGACGGTACGGCGCCCGCCTCCGCACGGATATTTCTCACCGTTCTCACCGCTTCCATGGCCAGACTGATGAGTTCCTCCTCCTGAGGAAAGGCAAGCGATTCGTCGGAGACAGGCCACGACTGGCGGATCAGCCATCCCTGCGGATTTTCCTCTGTGATCTCCCCGGCTTCACGCGGAAGACAGCTCCAGATCTCCTCGGTGATAAACGGCATGACCGGATGCAGCAGCTTCAGGAGATCCTTGAGGACTTTCACGAGAACCTTTCTCGCCACCTTCTTGTCTTCCTCGTCGTCTCCGTACAGTCTGCTCTTGACAAATTCGATATACCAGTCACAGTAATTGTTCCAGATCAGGTCGTATACCTTCTGAGCTGCCAGCGACAGCTCGAATTTCTCCATATTCGCCGTGATCTCCGCAGCTGACGAATTGACTGTCGACAGAATCCAGCGATCCTCATCCTTCAGCGGGAGCGCTGCGATTCCCTGCGGCGTCCCGGCCATCGGCAGAAATTCCCCGTCTTCTCCCGTCAGATTCATAATGACAAAACGCGACGCATTCCAGAGTTTATTGGCAAAATTCCGGCTCGAGTCCAGCTTTTCCACTACAAATCTCATATCGTTGCCCGGTGTGATACCGTTGATGAGCATGAAGCGCAGCGCATCCGCACCGTAATCGCTGATAATCTGCAGCGGATCGATGCCGTTTCCGAGAGATTTGCTCATCTTTCTGCCCTGTGCATCTCTCACGAGACCGTGCACATAGACATAGCGGAACGGAACCTCTCCCATGGCTTCCAGACCCGAGAATACCATGCGGACCACCCAGAAAAAGATGATGTCATATCCTGTCACGAGCACGTCTGTCGGATAGAAATATTTCAGATCCTCTGTCTCGTCCGGCCATCCGAGCGTTGAAAACGGCCACAGTGCCGAACTGAACCAGGTATCCAGAACGTCCTCATCCTGATGAATATGCGTACTGCCGCATTTCGGGCATTTATCCGGAGCCTGCGTCTCGACGATAATCTCTCCGCAGTCATCGCAGTAGTAGGCCGGGATTCTGTGTCCCCACCAGAGCTGGCGTGAAATGCACCAGTCACGGATATCCTCCAGCCAGTGAAGGTATATTTTTTCAAAGCGTTCCGGAACATGAATGAGATCACCCTTCTTCGCAGCTTCGATGGCAGGCTCCGCGAGTGTCTTCATTTTAACAAACCACTGATCGGAAAGCATCGGTTCTACGACCGTACCGCAGCGGTAGCATTCTCCGATCGGAATCACTTTGTCTTCGACTTTAATCAGCCATCCGGCTTCCTCCAGATCCTTTACCAGCTGCTTCCGGCAGGCGTAACGGTCCATTCCCTCATATTTTCCGGCCAGCTTATTCATCGTGGCGTCATCGTTCAGGCAGGACCATTTCGGCAGATCATGCCGTTCTCCCACTTCAAAATCGTTCGGGTCATGTGCAGGGGTAATTTTTACCGCGCCCGTTCCTTTTTCCGGATCCGGATACGGGTCCGCGATAACAGGTACTTCTCTTTCCACGATCGGAACGATGACCTTTTTTCCGATCAGGTCTTTATATCGCTCATCCTGCGGACTGACTGCCACGGCACAGTCGCCGAACATCGTCTCCGGACGCGAGGTGGCTACGACGAGCCCTTCGCCGCCGTCAGCGCCGCGGTATCTTACATAATAGTATTTTGCATTTTTATCCTGATGCTCGACTTCCGCATCGGACAGAGACGTCCCGCACTTCGGACACCAGTTGATGAGACGGTTTCCTCTGTAGATCAGACCTTTTTTATAGAGGTTTACAAAAGTCTTCACGACAGCCCGGCTGCATCCCTCATCCATAGTAAAGCGCTCTCTGCTCCAGTCGCAGGAGCTGCCGAGCTTTCTCACCTGCTGCTTGATCGTCCCGCCGTATTCCTCTTTCCATTCCCAGACACGCTTCAGAAATTCCTCACGTCCGATCTCCTCTTTCGTCTTTTTTTCCTCCGCGCGGATCTTATCCGCGACCTTCACCTCGGTGGCGATGCTGGCGTGATCTGTTCCCGGAATCCAGAGCGCATTATACCCCTGCATTCTGCGGAAACGGATCAGAAAGTCCTGCAGTGTCTGGTCGAGGGCATGTCCCATGTGAAGCTTCCCTGTGATATTCGGAGGCGGCATCACGATGGTAAAAGGTTTTCTGCTGTGATCCTCTGACGGTGCAAACGCTCCGCCCTTCTCCCATTCCTCATAGATTCTCGTTTCAAATTCTTTCGGATCATACGTCTTCGAAAGATTTTCTGCCATAAGTGAAACTCCTCCTTTATCTCTGTCTGCTTGTTTAACAGATTTATTTTACTATAGATATATCATTTTGTCTGCGGATTGTCTGTGAAATCCGCTGTATTTTCCGCCCGCTTACAGTATTTTTTTCAGAAAGGTTCTGCGGTGGATCGGGCAGATTCCTTCTTTTTCTATCCCTTCATAATGAGCCTTTGTCCCGTAACCCTTGTTGCGGTCAAAGCCGTATGCCGGATAGACACGGTGGTACTCCGCCATCATCCTGTCTCTCGTCACTTTGGCGACGATCGACGCCGCAGCGATCGAAAGACAGTTTGCATCGCCTCTGATAATACCTGTCTGCGGCATATCGAGCGACGGAAGTGTCAGCGCGTCGATCAGCACATGATCCGGTCTCTGCTTCAGCCCGTTTACCGCTTCGGTCATCGCTTCCTTTGTCGCTTCGAGGATATTGATGCGGTCGATCACTTCCGGACTTCTCATGCCGATGCTGAAATCCAGCGCTTCGGATGTGATCACTCCGTAAAGTTCCTCTCTGCGCTTCTCCGACAGCTTTTTGGAATCATTGATCCCCGGAAAGCCGAAATCCTGCGGCAGGATTACGGCAGCCGCCACTACGGGACCGGCCAGAGGCCCGCGTCCCACTTCGTCGACACCTGCGATGAAACGGACCGGACCCGAGCGGTTCCCCTCGCGATACAGTCTGCCTTCATATTCTTTCATCCGCACCAGATCCTCTTCCATGCGTTTCCGGCGCTCCTCCTTTGTCATCTTTTCTCACTGCCTTTCTCTTTTTCCGCACTGCTCCAGCGTAATTCTTCCGATCTTTCCGGCGCGGAATTCATCGAGCACCGTCCGGGCCGTTCTCTCATAATCGATTCTGTTTCCGGAAAAAATAAATCCGCGCTTTCGCGCGATCTGTTCCATCGCTTCCAACCCGTTATCGCTGATTTCCTCCAGCCTGTAACGCGTCTTCAGAAGGTCCTGATATTCCTGCAGAAGGACTTTGATCAGCTCGAGACACAGCGTTTCCACATCCAGAATCTCATCCCGGATAGAACCGCAGAAGGCCAGATTCAGACCGACATTCGGATCCTCAAACTTCGGCCAGAGAATACCCGGCGTATCGAGAAGCTGCATGCCGTTGACGAGAGACAGCCACTGTTTTCCCTTTGTGACTCCCGGACGGTCTCCCGTGCGCGCCCCTTTTTTGCCCGTCAGTTTGTTGATCAGAGAAGACTTTCCCACATTGGGAACTCCGGCAATCATGAGCCGCAGAGGACGTTTTCTCACCGTTCTGCTGTCCTTTTCCTCCTGCAGAAGGCGCAGAATCTGCATCAGATCTTTTATTCCGGCTCCTGAGGTACAGTTGACGGCCGCCGCATGCATGCCGTCTGCAGAAAAGGCTTTCTTCCACAGCTCTGTCTGCAGGCTGTCCGCCAGATCGATTTTATTCAGGACGATGACGCGCGTCTTTTTCCCGGTGATCTCATCGATCACCGGATTCCTGCTGGAGACAGGAATCCTCGCGTCGATCACCTCGATGACAGCGTCCACGAGTTTCAGATTTTCCTGCATCATCTCTCTCGTCTTTTTCATGTGGCCCGGATACCAGTTAATCCCTGCCGCAAATCTTCTGCTCTCACTGTCCATATCGCATACCTTCCTTTCCCGTCTTTCCGCTCTTCTCTGTTCTCCTCCGCTCTCCGGTCCGCCGACCTGCGCTCCGCCCGTCTTATCGGAGGCCGAAAACCCGCGCCGGAAATACAGAGGCCCGCGTCACTTATCTATGTATTATAAAGAGTTCCCGCCCCGCGGTCAATCCGCAGGAAATTTCCGGCCTTCCGTCTCTTTTCCCCGCATATTCCGCTGTATGCTTTCTTTTTTCCTTTTTTTCCTCCGGCAGTCCGCAGGATAGTGTATAATGGTCAGGATCGCTGTACGAACTGCAGTACCGGCCATATTCTGCCGCAGCACAACAGAAAGGAGATCACCGGCCATGTCAAGAGTTATCGATGTAAAAAAGCAGACAGACAACCGTTTTCTGAATATGTATGATCTGTCTGTCACCTACCGGAACGGAAGACAGGGATCCTATTTCGTCGCCTCCCGTTCGGAAACCATAGAAGGTCTCACAGCCGTGGAGCACAAACTGCGCCCTGCGGGCGTGATGCTCTTCGGACTTCTCGGAGACAGAGTCGTGCTTGAGAAGCAGTTCCGCTATCCGCTCGACGCCTATGTCTATGAGCTTCCGGCGGGACTGCTCGAAGAAGGAGAATCGCTCATCGACGCCGCAAAGAGAGAGGCCTTTGAAGAGACCGGCCTCAGCTTTGAACCTCTGAATCCCGGCGCCTTCTCCCGCCCTTTCTATATGAGTCCCGGCATGACAGATGAGGCATGCGCGACCGTATTCGGCTATTTCAGCGGCGAACCGACCAGCATACACGAAGAGCCGGATGAAGACATCCAGGTCGTTCTCGCCGACCGTGAGGAATGTCTGCGTATTCTGAATGAAGAGCTCGTCTCCATCACCTGTGCCTATCAGCTCATGCATTTTGTGGGAGCCGATCATCCGCTGGCATTTCTCGGCGAAGACAGAGGGGCGGCACAAAAATGACGAAAAAACGGGAAGAAATTTCTCTTTCTCCCCGTTTTTTCATTATGCAGGAAAAATGCTCTGCCGCGTATCGATCCGCACGACCTCTGTTCCGGCTTTTTCAGCCTCCGCGATCAGTTCTCTGTTTTTTTCGTTCATTTCGCCGAAATCGCCGTCCTGCAGGCAGCATATCACCTGCCGGCATTCTTTCATCACAGCGAGCGCCTCTTGATACGCCTCTTCTCCGATCC
>CALXIZ010000143.1 GCA_944388495.1 uncultured Clostridia bacterium
CGGTGTTGAAGAGGGAACCGAGCTGGCAAAGACTGTTCTCGAATTTTCATATAAGAATGACGCCCTCGGCGATCCTCTGATCAATGATGATCATATTCTTGCGCTCCGCCTGGCTACACAGGAGCAGCTGGATACGGTGAGAAAATATGCTTTTATGGTCAATGATTTCCTGAAGGAGTTCTTCCTTAAGAGCGATCTTCGTCTGATCGATTTCAAGATCGAATTCGGTGAATGCGACGGAGAGATCATCCTCGCGGACGAAATATCTCCGGATACGTGCAGGCTGTGGGATGTACATACCGGTGAAAAGATGGACAAGGACCGCTTCCGCAGAGATCTCGGCAATGTGGAAGAGACGTATCGCGAAGTTCTGAAGAGAGTAGAGGAAAATCAGTAGAAAAAGCCCGGAATGTCCTGCTGCTCTGCAGTCTGCAGCGCCGGCTGACGGCAGCAGGACAGCACCGGAAAGCGAAAGGGAAAATAAATGCACGACAACAGAGACTGGAAACAGGAACTTGCAGAACTGACAGGCGATGACAAATTCCACGATGAATGCGGAGTGGTCGGAATTTCATCTCCGGGCGCTCCGAACATCGCAAAGGATGTATATTTTGCGCTTCACTCTCTGCAGCACAGAGGTCAGGAGAGTGCCGGAATCGCTTCCAACATGTTCGGAAATATCAATTACTATAAGGATATGGGACTCGTTCAGGAGGTTTTCGATGACGATCTGATGAAAACGCTGCCGGGCGATATCTGTATCGGCCATGTCAGATATTCCACCGCAGGAGAAAGTCAGGCTTCCAATGCGCAGCCGCTGGTCGTTTATTCAAAGCTGGGTTCTCTCGCTCTGGCACATAACGGAACGCTGGTAAACGCCAAAGTTCTGAGAGAAAAGATGCAGGATGACGGCTATATCTTTCAGACGAGCATCGACTCGGAAGTCATCGCGGCGCTGATCGCACGCTATCTGAAAGAGGGCAGCGTGGAAGCCGCTGTGGCGAAAGTCGCCAATATCGTGGAAGGCGCCTTTGCTCTCGTCATCACCATGGGGGACAAGCTTATTGGAGTACGCGATGCAAACGGAATCAGGCCTTTGTGTATCGGCCGCACGAAAAACGGATATGTCATCGCGTCGGAAAGCTGTGTCTTTCCTCTTCAGGGAGCGGAATTTGTCCGCGACGTACATCCGGGTGAAATTGTCATCGTACAGAACGGTGAACTGCGCTCGATGATGTTCAGAGAAAACGCGCCGAAAAAGGTATGTTCCTTCGAATACGTCTATTTTGCAAGGACCGACAGCCGTATTGACGGAAGAAGCGTATATCTTTCACGGAGAGAAGCGGGAAGAATCCTCGCCCGTGAAAGCAGCGTGGATGCCGATCTCGTTATCGCCGTTCCGGATTCCGGCACGGTGGCCGCTATCGGCTATGCGGAGGAATCCGGAATTCCTTTCGGAGAGGGACTGGTCAAAAACAGATATGTAGGCAGAACCTTTATTCAGCCGACGCAGGAGATGAGAGAACTCAGCGTGAGGATGAAACTGAATGTTCTGGAAGAAAATGTAAAAGGAAAGCGGATCATCATGATCGACGATTCGATCGTCCGCGGCACTACCAGCGGAAAAATCGTCAGACTGCTGAAAGACGCCGGCGCGGCGGAAGTCCACGTCCGCATCAGTTCGCCTCCTGTCACACATTCCTGTTATATGGGAATCGATACACCGAACAGGAAAAATCTCATGGCGGCGAATATGACCATCGAAGAGATGCGTCAGCATATCGGCGCGGATTCTCTGGCGTTTATCAGCGTCGAGGGACTCAAAGAGTGTATCGGATTCGGAGATGCTATCTGCGATGCCTGTTTCACGGGTGATTATCCTGTGGAGCTTTCCGATCTCGATTATGCGGCGGAGCACGACAGAGCAGCAGAAAAGAGACAGTTTATCGGAGAATACGACTGAGAAATACCTGCCTTTTTCTCGAAGGCAGGGAATTTCTCTGCTTTCCTCAGGATTTCCGGGAAATAAGAAAGGAGCGTAAGTATGGGAGAAAAATTAACCTATAAGGATGCCGGCGTCGATACGAAAGAAGGCGGAAGAGCCGTCGAACTCATGAAAGATCATGTCAAGAGAACGTTCGATGATAATGTTCTCACAGGTCTGGGCAGTTTCGGCAGCATGTACCGCCTGGATCTCGGCGGCATCAGCGAGCCGGTTCTCGTATCGGGAACAGACGGCGTGGGAACGAAGCTGAAAATCGCATTTCTGATGGATAAGCATGATACTGTCGGTCAGGACTGTGTGGCGATGTGTGTCAATGACATCGTATGCCAGGGAGCGATTCCGCTCTTCTTCCTCGATTATATCGCTACGGGACGGGTCAGAGCGGAAAAGATCGCCGATATCGTCAAGGGAATTGCGGACGGCTGTGTCCTTTCGGAATGCTCTCTCGTAGGCGGGGAGACGGCGGAGATGCCGTCTTTTTACGCGGATGATGAATATGATATGGCAGGCTTTGCGGTAGGTATCGCGGACAAAAGCCGGATGATCGACGGAAGTAAGGTGTCGGAGGGAGATCTTATCATAGGACTGCCTTCCAGCGGTATCCACAGCAACGGGTATTCTCTGGTGAGAAAGATCTTTTTCGATAAAATGGATCTCGATGTGGCGGATTATATCGAAGAACTCGGAACGACGCTCGGCGACGCACTGATCACTCCGACCAGAATCTATGTAAAGGCCTGCAAGGCTGTATTCGGAAAATACGATATTCACGGTGTCGTTCATATCACCGGAGGCGGTTTTTACGAAAATATTCCGAGAATTATTCCTCAGGGACTCGGTGCGGAGATCAGAACGGGAACCTGGGAGGTTCCGGCGATTTTCCGCTATATCAAAAAATGCGGTAATGTCGAAGCGAAGGAAATGTTTTCTACATTTAATATGGGAATCGGCATGATGATGGTTGTGGATCCGAAGGATGCTGACGGTGTGATGGCGCTTCTGCAGGCTTCCGGAGAAAAACCTTCGATAATCGGAAAAATTGTAGCGAAAGACGGTATAGAGATTATCAACGGAGATCAGGCGTTATAGAGCTGTTTTTGAAAGGATATCCGTTCTGCGGGATTTCGGCGGCTCTGCAGCGAAAATGACAGAAGTTTAATAAAGAGGTTACAGATGAAAAATATATCAGTACTCGTGTCGGGCGGCGGAACGAATCTGCAGGCTGTCATCGACAATATCGAGAACGGCAGCATTTCGAACGCGCAGATCGTGCAGGTGATCTCCAGTAAAAAGGATGCATATGCGCTGACGCGTGCTGCGGATCACGGAATAGAGGGCGTGTACATAGGAAAAGAGAATTATCCGGATATGAAGGACAGGACAGACGCTATCATCCGGGCGCTCGATGAGAAAAAGACGGACCTCGTCATCCTGGCGGGCTATATGAGTGTTCTCGAACCGAAGCTGATCGACGCCTACCGCGACAGGATCATCAATATCCATCCGTCTCTGATTCCGAAATACTGCGGCAAGGGCTTTTACGGACATTATGTCCATGAGGCCGTGCTGGCCGGCAATGAGACGGAGTCCGGCGCGACAGTTCATTTTGTCGATGAAGGTGTGGATACGGGAAAAATCATTCTTCAGAAGACCGTTCCGGTTATGAAGGATGACACTCCGGATACGCTGGCGGCCAGAGTGCTCGAAGTCGAGCATGAAATTCTTCCGCAGGCTGTCAATATGTTCTGCGAAGGAAAACTGTAAAGAGAGAAAAGGTAGAGAGAAAATGAAAATATTAGTCGTGGGAAGCGGCGGCCGAGAGCACGCAATCGCATGGAAGCTGGCGCAGAGCAGCAGAGTGGAAAAGCTGTACTGCGCACCGGGAAATGCCGGCATTGAGTCGGTGGCGGAGTGTGTTCCGATCAAAGCGGAGGATCTGGAGGGAATCCGCGATTTCTGCGTGAGAGAAGCGGTCGATATGGCCGTTATCGGACCGGAGGTTCCTCTGTCGATGGGGATCACCGACGTGCTGAATGAAGCGGGAATCCGCGTATTCGGACCAGATCGCAGATGCTCTCAGCTGGAAGCGAGCAAATCGTTTACGAAGAGCTTTCTTATGAAACATCATATTCCGACAGCCGGATACAGAGAATATACGGAAAAAGAAGCTCTGAAGAAAGATATCGGTATTTTCGGTTATCCGATGGTCCTGAAAGCGGACGGACTGGCTGCCGGCAAGGGCGTCATTCTCGCAGAGAACAGAGAAGAGGCCGAGAATGCCATCGAAGAGATGATGGGAGACAGAATTTTCGGAGACGCAGCGGATAAAGTGATCGTCGAAGAATGTCTGCGCGGTATCGAGGCTTCCATGCTGTGTTTTGTGGACGGCAAGACGATCGTTCCTATGGAATCAGCCCAGGATTATAAGCGCATTTTCGACGGGGACAGAGGTCCGAACACCGGCGGAATGGGCAGCTACTCACCGAGCCTCATCTTTACGAAGGAGCTGAAGCAGGAAATCGATGAAAAAATTCTGCAGCCGACGATTCAGGGATTTCTGGAAGACGGGCTGGACTTTCACGGAGTTCTGTTTATCGGACTCATGATCGGCGAAGACGGACCGAAGGTGATCGAATTCAACAACCGCTTCGGTGATCCGGAAACACAGTCTGTTCTCATGCGTCTGGAGAGTGACCTGGCTGATATCTTCGACGCCTGCATCGACGGCACACTGGATCAGACAGAGATCCGATGGAGCGACCGCCGTTCCGTATGTGTCGTCATAGCTTCCGGCGGATATCCCGGAAGTTATGAGAAAGGAAAAGAAATCTCCGGTCTCGGCGATGTGGATGAGGATGTCGTCGTCTTTCATGCCGGAACCGCCCGGAAAGACGGAAAAATCGTCACCAGCGGCGGCCGCGTTCTGGGTGTCACAGCGACGGGCGCCACGAACGATGAGGCGCGGGCGAAGGCTTTTGCAAATGTGGAAAAGATCACATTCGAAGGCTCACAGTTCCGCAGAGATATCGGAAAAATCAATCGCTGAAAAAGCATGCCCGGTCTGCGGGCGGCGCTGAATATGCGGAAAACCGGGGGTTATCCGCGGCGGATATGTCACAAAAGAATAGACCGGAATATATTATCGTAAACTTTAAACGGGCGGAAAACGTCTGATGGAAAGGGCGTCAGTTTTATGGAAAAAAAGGAATACTGGAGAGCCGGCAATATGCTCTATCCGCTGCCGGCTGTGATGGTAAGCTGCCGGAGAGGAGAAGAGCGGCCGAATATTATCACTGTCGCCTGGACCGGAACGGTCTGCAGTGATCCGGCTATGGTGTATATCTCTGTCCGGCCGGAGCGATATTCCTATGATATCATCCGTGAGAGCGGCGAGTTTGTCATCAATCTGACGACGGAGGCACTGGCAAAAGCCACAGACTGGTGCGGCGTCCGGTCGGGAAGAGATGTCGACAAATTTGAAGCGATGAACCTTACGGCAGCTCCTTCGCGGTATGTTTCCGCTCCCTCTATCGCGGAATCTCCGGTGAATATCGAATGCCGCGTGACACAGAGAATTCCTCTGGGATCGCATGATATGTTTATCGCCGAGGTTCTGGGCGTGACGGCTGATGCGGAATATATGGATTCGGACGGGCATTTTGATCTTGCCGCGTCGGCACCTCTGGTATACAGTCACGGAGCCTATTTCAGCCAGGGAGAAAAGATCGGAAAATTCGGTTTTTCCGTACAGAAGAAGAGAAAAAAAGGTTAGCCCCGTGCTGCTGTCTGCGGCGGGGATTTCACAGGCGGTGACAGGCGGAGTGATCCGTCTGTCACCGCCTGTGTCTCCCCGGGAAATGCGGGACGGCGGGAAAGGGCGCGGATACGCTGAAATCTTTACAATCTTCAGCACGCTGTGTTATACTTAAACGATATCTACTGTATTGGGAATGTATTACCGGAAGGAAGTGCAGATATGAGAATAGCAGTCGACGGGATGGGCGGAGACCACGCCCCGCAGGAAATCGTGAAGGGCTGTGTGGAAGCCGCGCAGCTGATAAAAGATGAGATCTATATCGTAGGGCCTGAAGATGTGCTCAGAAAGGAACTGAAAAAGTATAAATTTGACCGGAATCAGATCAAAATCGTTCATGCTCCGGAAGTGATTCAGAATGATGATCCGCCGGTAAAAGCGGCGAGGACGAAAAAGGACTCCTCTATGATCCGCTCCATTATGCTTGTGCGGGAGAAGAAATGTGATTTTGCCATCTCCGGCGGAAATACGGGAGCCCTGATGGCAGGAGCTCTTTTTAATTTAGGCAGAATTCCGGGAATTGACCGGCCGGCGATCGGCATGACGTATCCGATTCTGGGAAGCGGAGTGTCTTTTCTTGTCGATGCGGGGGCAAATTCGGAATGCAAGCCGGACAATCTGCTGGAGTTTGCCACCATGGGAAGCATCTACATGAATAAGGTTCTGGGGTTTCCGTCGCCGACAGTGGGTCTGATCAATATCGGATCCGAAGAGAAAAAAGGAACGACGATGCTCCGGGAGGCATATCAGCTTCTGAAAAAGAGCAATCTCAATTTTATCGGAAACGTGGAGGCACGGGACGTACCGTTCGGTGCGGCGGATGTTCTCGTGTGCGACGGTTTTGTCGGAAATACGCTTCTGAAGCTGACAGAGGGGCTGGCTCAGAAGGTGATCGATCTTCTGAAGGAAAAGCTGAACGCCACACCGCGTTCAAAGCTGGGCGCGCTGATGCTTGCAAATCAGCTGAAAGATCTGAAGCGTGATTTTGATTATTCCGAATACGGCGGAGCTCCGATTCTCGGCGTGAAGGGACCGGTAGTCAAGATGCACGGTTCGTCAAAGGCTGCCGGTGTCAGAAGTGCGATCGTCAAGGGTGTTTCTTATGTAGAACATAACGTAGTGGGAATCATCCGTGATTCCGTCATTGAACTGGAGGAAATAACGATCAGTGAGTAAGGGCAGGAAAGATTTATCGGAATTATATCATGTTTTAGGGTATTCGTTTCGTGACGAAAAACTGCTGCGCAATGCGCTGACGCACAGTTCCTACTGTTATGAGCATAAGCTGAGCTATAACGAAAACAATGAACGGCTCGAATTTCTGGGAGATGCCATTTTCGATGCCGTCATCGCGGATGAGCTTTATGCGAGACTGACTGACAATGAAGAAGGAGACCTCAGCCGTCTGCGGGCCTCTGTCGTATGCGAGCAGTCTCTTTTCCGGAAAGCGGAGGAGATGCATCTCGTGGACTATATGAGACTCGGCCACGGAGAGCAGATTTCTTTCATGCATAAAAAAAACAGATCTCTGGTGGCGGATGCTCTGGAGGCGACGATCGGCGCCGTCTATCGTGACGGAGGCTGGGAGAGCGTGCGCGGAGTGATTCTCCGCCTCTTTGATGATGTGATCGAAGATGCGCTCAACGGCCGTCTGGAGAATGACTACAAGACGGCTATCCAGGAGATTCTGCAGTCCAGGGGAGAAGCTCATATTTCCTATCGGATTGACCGCGAGTCGGGTCCGGATCACGACAAGACTTTTTTTGTTTCACTGCGCAACAACGGCGTAGTGATCGGACGCGGCTCCGGAAACAGCAAGAAGCAGGCGCAGCAGAACGCGGCAAAGCAGGCATTGGAAAAGATGAGAGGTTAATTTGTATTTCAGAAAAATCAGCATGAACGGCTTCAAATCCTTTGCCGATCCTGTCACGATTGAGTTCGGACGCGGCATCACCTGTGTCGTGGGTCCGAACGGCAGCGGAAAGAGCAACATTTCGGATGCGCTTCGCTGGGTGCTGGGAGAACAGAGTCCCAGAATGCTGCGGGGCGGAAAGATGGACGAGGTGATTTTTGCAGGCACCGCATCGCGCAAATCGCGCGGAATGGCGGAGGTGACGCTCGTCATCGACAATTCGGACGGCAGCCTGCCGGTTGATTTTTCCGAAGTCGCCGTCACCAGAAGGATGTACCGTTCGGGAGAGAGCGAATATTATATCAACAATTCTCAGTGCCGTCTGCGGGATATCCGGGAACTCATCATGGATACGGGCATCGGAGTGGACGGATATTCTCTGATCGGACAGGGAAAGATCGCTGACATCATCAGCGGAAAGCCGGAAAGCCGGCGGGAAATTTTCGAAGAGGCGGCCGGTATCGTAAAATACAGGAACCGGAAGGCGGAAACGGAGCGCAAGATGGCTGCCGCCGGTTCAAATCTGGACAGAGTAAATGATATTATCACAGGGCTGCAGGAGCGTATCGGACCTCTGAAATCGGAAGCGGAGAGAGCGGAGCGGTATCTGAAGCTGAGCGCAGAGTACCGGGACGCAGAGATCTGTGTCATACTGAAAAGCATCGAAGATGCCGCAGCTGAAAGAACGAAGCTCGGCAGACAGGACGAGGAACTGAAACAGAACGCCGGGGAAGCGGAAAAAAGACGCTCGGCGCTGGAGGAGCAGATCGTAAGGCTCAGCAGCGGAATCGAAGAGCTTGACCGCAGAGATATGGAGGAACGTGACCGCATCATGCAGCGTTCCGACGGGATAAGCAGGCTGAAGAACAGCCGCAGACTCGCTCTGGAAAGAAGAGAAACGCTGTTCGGCAGTATACGTGATTACAGCGCGGAAGAGGAAAGGCTGTCGGAAAAGCAGAGAAAAGAAGAAGCTTCGGTATCTTCTCTTCACAGGCAGCTGGACGCTCTCAGAAAGAGCGGCGAGGATGCGAAGAAAAGTCTGGAGGAGAATAACGGACGTTTTATCCGCGAATCAAAACGTCTCAGAGAGACGGAATCTCTGGGCGAAGAGGGGAAAAACGGCCTTTACGAATTCGGCATGAAAATCTCCTCAAAAAAAGCTGAACTTGCAGGCCTTCTTCATCTGCAGGAATCACTGGAAAAGAGGAAAAATCAGCTGAAAAGCGGCTTTTCCTCCGATGAAAACAGCGGAGATTCCGAGGCATTGTACCGGGAAACGATGAACCGGGCTCAGACTCTGGCCGAGGAAAGAGCAAAGCTCGCCGAGAGCAGAGAGGCGGCGGAAAATGCGGAAAAAGAAATCGCGGAAAAAAGAGAAGATCTCCTGAAGCGTCTGGAGGATGTACGCCGCCGCAGGAGCGAAGAGACCGCCAGAAGAGATACTCTTCAGCAGCTTCGCGATTCCTATGA
>CALXIZ010000144.1 GCA_944388495.1 uncultured Clostridia bacterium
GAGACGGCGACATAGCCAAGTGGTAAGGCAGAGGTCTGCAAAACCTTTATTCCCCGGTTCAAATCCGGGTGTCGCCTCCAGAAACCGAGTCGGAATGAAAATTCCGGCTTTTTTTATTACGCAGGAAGTGCTGACAGCCGGCGTCAGAAAGAAACAGAACGCAAATCCGCCGGCCGCTCTCCTCCGGAAAGATAAGAAAACCCGCCTCACGCTTTTTTCTCGCAGGCGTAAGGCGGATTTTTCCGTTTCCGTTCATTCCGCTATATCTCTTCCAGTCTGACGCTTTCCCTCGTTCCGTCTTCCAGCAGAATCGTGACATCATATGCGGACAGATAATAATCAATCCTGAGATCTCCTCCCGTCTCCGTGTAGATATCCGGCCGTATCTCCACGAAACGGAAACCGTCTTCAGAGGAAAGAACAGACTCTTCCACGGTGACGGACTGTACTCCGGCATTATTCGGACTGCCGTCTCTGTACTGGAATTCCAGGACACCGGAGGCATATATGCTCTCCGATTCCAGACGGCCGGCCTGATATTTTCCGCTGTAATAGCTGAGCGGCAGCGTCAGCGACCAGTGATCGGAGCTGCCCGAAAACTCCCTGACTTCGCCGCCCAGCGCATTCAGAAGAATCGCCGACTCGATCCGTTCATTGAGACTGAAGGCGCGGCGCAGCTGCGCATCTCTCTCATCCTTCCCCGTATCTTCTTCCTCTCCGTTTTCCTGTCTGCAGGAAAAAATGACGGATATATTTTTTCCGTAAATAACGGGACAGAAAAATGCTCCCGTATCTTCCGACCCTGACATCAGATCTTCCTGAACGAATCCGGAGCTGTAATCACTGAGCACGTAAAACAGATAATAGAAGTCATCCTCTGACAGATCCGGCGAACGGAACAGAACGGGGCTCACTCTCTCTCCTCCCGCCTCGATCGTCAGCTGTTCGTAATAAGAGGACTGATACACGCTGTCGGAATCAGGAACGCGTTCCAGTGAAATTCCGTTCAGCTGCAGCATGCCGGCCAGCTGCGCCTCCGTCAGCAGATTTTCCTCTGTCAGATCCTCATTCTCATGGCGGAGTGCATACCATGCGGAAAACAGAACTGCGGCGAGGATGATCAGAATCACTGCCGCCATTTCTATTCTTTTCTTTTTTTTCTGCCGCATGGTCATGAAATCGTCTCTCCTTTCTCCGGAATTTTCTGCATCTCCGGTCAGCCTGACTTAATACGATCTTTATACTATATTTATACTATACCAAATTTCCATGTAAATTCATACCACAAATCATATGCAAAGATAATATTTGTTTCATTATTTATATGTATACATTTTTCTCCGAACAAAAACAGAAAAAAGGACTCCCTCTTCGGAGTCCCCGTGAAAAACAGAGGCCGGCAGCCGGCTGTGATTCAGATTTTCATCATGCGGTAGCCTACACCCACATGTGTCTGGATATATTTCGGTTCGGACGGATTTTCCTCGATCTTCTTTCTGAGTGTCGCCATGAAGACACGCAGAGAAGCCACCGTATTATCCCAGGCGTTGCCCCAGATTTCATTTGTGATATAAGTATGCGTGAGAACCTTTCCCGCATTTCGCGCCAGCAGACAGAGAAGACGATATTCGATGGGAGTCAGATGGACCTCCTTTCCCTCTGCATAGACGCAGCCGTTTGCATAATCGATTTTCAGACCGCCGCTCGAAAAGACCGCACTCTGCGACGTCTCGCCCGCATCCCGCAGACGCCGGAACGTGACGCGCAGACGCGCCAGAAGTTCCTCCACGGAAAACGGTTTTGTCAGATAATCGTCGGCTCCCGCATCCAGAGCGTCGATTTTATCGGTATCCTCGCTGCGCGCGCTGATGACGATGATGGGCGTTTTGGACCAGGAACGGATTCTCCGGATGACTTCCACTCCGTCCAGATCCGGAAGGCCGAGATCGAGCAGAATCACATCCGGATTGTGCGAAGCCGCTTCCGCCACGGCCGCCTCGCCGCCTGACGCCGTCTGATACCGGTAATCTTGTGTTCTGAGTGTCGTCGTGATCAGATTTCTGACCGCGGAATCATCTTCTACCACTAAAATCAAAGGTTTTTCCATCTTTCCGTTTCCTCCTTTTCTCCCGCACTGTCTGCGCCGCTCCGGTATTTTTCTCTCACGACTTTCGAACTGTGTGCCGCGCACAGGAATTCATCTGCCCTTTTTGTCCGCCCTTCCGCGCCGTTTTCTGTCTTTTTCCGGCTCTCTCCGGTTTTTTTCCATCATGCGGTCCACTCTCCGCATGATGAAGAAGCCCGCTGCGAAGGCGGCGATGATGCAGAAGAGTGTCACTGCCGTATCCGTCATTTCACCGCCTCTTTCCGTCTGCCGTCAGATTTTGAAGGATTTCTGCACATCTTTGTTTCTTCCCAGAACCAGCAGTGTCTCGCTGTCGCTGAGAATCGTATCGGACGTGATATTCAGATTCAGCTCGCCGTTCCGCTTGATCGCCATGATATTGATTTTCTGTTTTTTCCGGATATCGAGCTGGCCGATGCTCTTGCCGCTCCACGTCTTCGGGACGGAAATCTCAAAAATAGCATAATCGTCCGTCAGCTCTATGTAATCGAAAATATGATCCGAACTGTATCGGATGGCCGTCCAGGTTGCCAGCTGTCTCTCCGGATAGACGATTTCATCTGCACCGTTGCGCAGAAGAAATTTCGCGTGTACGTCCCGCGCCGCTCTCGACACGACCATCTTCGCGCCCAGCTCTTTCAGAAGCGACGTCGTCTCCAGCGAACTCTGAAAATCATCGCCGATGGCCACGATGCAGACATCGAAGTTTCTGACCCCCAGCGAGCTTAAAAAGTCCTCGTTCGTTCCGTCTCCGATCTGTGCATTTGTGACGTAAGGCAGAACTTCGTTTACCCGTTCTTCGATCACGTCGATCGCCATCACCTCGTGCTTCAGTTCATAGAGCTTCTGTGCGATGTGTTTTCCGAATCTGCCCAGACCTATCAGTAAAATCGATTTCATCTTCCTGTCTCCTTACTTTTCTTCTGCTTCGGATTTTTTCTCTGAAAATCATCCTACATTTATCTTTTCCTGCGGAAGCTTTGAAACCCCCGGGCGGATTCCCGAAACCGCCGCATAAATCAGCGTCAGCCCGCCGACTCTTCCGAAGAACATGAGTGCTACGAGAATCAGACGCGAAGCCGTTCCCAGATCAGGAGTCGCTCCCAGCGACAGTCCTACCGTACCCACCGCCGAACCGGTCTCATAAAGCGCCGTCAGAATCGGCAGGTCCTCCAGTGTACTGATAGCGATGCCGCCGCCGAAGAACAGCACGAGATACATCATCAGAATGGCGGATGCATGGCTCACCGTTTCGCCCGCGATGCGCCGCCCGAAGCAGCTCGCCTCTCCTCTTCTGCGGAATACCGACACGGCGGAAGCGGACAGTACCGCGACCGTCGTCGTCTTGATGCCTCCCGCTGTCGATCCCGTGGCGCCGCCGATCAGCATCAGAAGAATCATGATCGTCAGCCCCGCCTGACTGATCTGTGTCAGATCTACGGTGTTAAAGCCGGCCGTTCTCGGCGTGACCGTCTGAAACAGAGACGCCCAGACTCTTTCCGCAGCCGTCATTTCCGGCCAGTTGGCCGGGGAAAATTCGATAAAATAATAGTAGAGCGCCGGCAGCAGCAGAAGTACTGCCGTCACCGTCAGAATCGCCTTGCTCTGCATGCGGTAGCGTCTCAGACGGAATTTATTTGTGCGGATATCGTCCCAGGTCAGAAATCCCAGCCCGCCTGTGATGATCAGAAGCATGATCGTCAGGTTGACGACCGGCTGCGAGGTATATGCCGTCAGCGAGGAAAAATGCGCTCTGAAGCCCATCAGATCGAATCCGGCGTTGCAGAACGCCGATATCGAGTGAAACACGGAATACCATATCCCCTTCAGAAAGCCGAATTCCCGGCAGAATACGGTCGCCAGCGCCGCGGCTCCGATCAGCTCGATGATAATGACTGAACGGATGATAAAGCCCGTCAGACGCACAATACCGCCCACCTTCGGGGCCGCAATCGCCTCCTGCATCGTGCTGCGCTGCATGAGACCGATCTTCTTTCCCGAAATCATCGTAATGAAAACCGCCACCGTGACGACTCCCATCCCTCCGATCTGAATCAGAACCAGCAGGATCGCCTGCCCGAAGGACGACCAGTAGGTCGCCGTATCCTGTACCACAAGACCCGTCACACAGACGGCTGAGGTAGAAGTGAACAGCGCATCCATAAAGGAGGCTCCCTCCCTGTCCTGTGTGGAGACCGGCAGCATCAGCAGCAGACTGCCTGCCAGAATCACCAGCATAAATCCGATAATGATAATCTGAAATGACGAGAGATGTCTGTTTTTAAATAGAAATCCCATCTTTGATACATTCCTTTCTTTCGTCCGAACTGTCTGCGTCCATTATCGTCCGAAAGATATAAAGACTGCATTAATAAGTTCCGCACGGTATAAAGACGACATTAAGATCTTATACCCGCAGAACAGACCTCATCCGCATATCGCAAAGAAAAAAGACAGACGGACTCCGGATTCTTTCCGTCTCCCGTCTGTCTGCTGCCGGAGCTAAGGCATTCTTACCATATCCGGTGTGATATCGGCCAGAGTGGCCGCGCCGCACATTTCCATCGTATCGCTGAGTTCATTTCCTATTTTTTCCACATAAGCGTCGACGCCCTCTCTGCCTCCGCCGAATACCGCCGTCACGAAAGGACGGGCGATCACGACGGCGTCCGCGCCGATCGCCAGAGCCTTAAAGACGTCGACGCCGGAGCGGATTCCGCCGTCCACGAGGATTTTCATGCTGCCGGCTACCGCCTCTACGATTTCCGGAAGGACCTCTGCCGTAGCCGGACACTGATCCAGCACACGTCCGCCGTGATTTGAAACGATAATCGCCGATGCGCCGGCCTCTTTCGCCTTCAGCGCTCCGCGGGCCGTCATGATTCCCTTGATGATAAACGGTTTTCCGAGACTTTCGATGATCTCCGCCAGCTGCTGTACCGATTTTCTTCCGGCAGGAGGTTCCATATTTCTGAGAAACGGGAGTCCGGCTGCGTCCACATCCATGGCCACGGCAAAGGCATCCGACTCTCTGATCTTGTCCAGCTTTTCCTCCAGAACCTTCCCGCTCCACGGTTTCACCGTCGGGATTCCGAGTCCGCCGGCATTGCGGATCACATGACAGGCCGCCCCCATGACCTCCGGATTGATGCCGTCACCCGTAAAGGCCACGATTCCGTTTTCCGCACAGGCTTTCACCAGAAGATCGTTATAGGATAGGTCATTATAAGCATCGCTGTAATGGTGACTGACGGCGCCCACCGGACCGGCGAAAAACGGATAGCGGAATTTCTTTCCGAACAGCTCAAGAGAGGTATCCGTCTCTCCCATCGGAAAAATCGTATCCATATTCACCCGGATTTCCTTCCATTTATTGTAATTGCGGATCGCTGTATCGCCGATTCCCTTCGAACCGGGACCCGGTATCGTATTCTTGCATGCCACGCCGTTGCAGATTTCACAGGCACGGCAGAGTCTGCCGATACACTTTCTCGCATTCCGGATCACTTCATCGTACTGCATGATATCTGTCTCCTCCTGTCCAATATCATTTTTATGCTGTTTTTACCTTTATCATCCGCGAAAATCAGGCAGCAGTCAAGAAAAAAAGAGCGTTTTTCCGATATTTCGGACCGTATGAGCTTAATATATCCTTTACATATTTTTTTCTCTCTGCTATATTAGATACGTAAAATTTTACTTTTTACTGATTTTTTCTACATTTAAGGAGGGATTCTGACATGATCACTTTTATCATCGGTCTTGTCATCCTGATAGGCGGAGCCGCTCTCTACGGCAGATTCTGCGAGAGAGTATTCGGTCCTGACGACCGTGAGACTCCGGCTTATGCAAAACAGGACGGACTCGACTATGTCCCGATGCGGGGATGGAAAAACAGCCTGATCAACCTGCTGAACATCGCAGGCACGGGCCCGATTCTCGGACCGATTCAGGGTATTCTGTTCGGACCGATCGCATTTATCACCATTCCGATCGGAAATATCATCGGCGGAGCGATGCACGACTATTTCTCCGGCATGATCTGCCTGAGAGACGGCGGAACACAGATGCCTGATATGATCCGCAGATACAGCAACCGCGGTATCTACACCGTCTATCAGATCTTCTGCTGCCTGCTGCTTCTCCTCGTAGGCGCCGTATTCATCTATACGCCGGGAGATATCGCTGCGACACAGGTCTTCGGATTCGACGGGGCGGCCACTTCCGTGTCCACCTGGGTCATCTACGGAATTATCTTTGTCTATTACCTGATCGCCACGGTATTCCCGATCGACAAGATCATCGGCCGTATCTATCCGGTCTTCGGCGCGATTCTGCTCTTCTCCGCAATCGGCGTCTTCATCGGTCTTTTCGTCAAGGGTTATCCTCTGACTGAAATCTGGGACGACTGGAACGGCGGGCTGATCGCCTACGGCGATTACTTCGACGGCAACCACTTCATTCCTATCTTCTTCATCACGGTAGCCTGCGGTATCCTCTCCGGATTCCACTCCACACAGACGGCGATCATCTCCCGTACGATGAAGAGCGAAAGACAGGGACGCATGACCTTCTACAACATGATGATTCTGGAAGGCTTCATCGCCATGGTATGGGCTGCCGGCGCTATGGGCGTCTACAACCTCGGCCTGCAGGACGCTGACGCATCTCTGGCGACAGGCACGATCGGCGTCGTATGCAAGAATATCCTCGGTTCTGTCGGCGGCATCATCGCCCTTCTGGGCGTCATCGTCCTGCCGATCACTTCCGGCGATACCGCGCTGCGTGCGCTGAGAATGATGGTCGCTGACGCATTCCACATCGATCAGGTATCGACAAAGAAGCGTCTGTCTCTGGCAGCTGTCATCTTCATTCTCGTAGCTGTCATTCTCGTCTTCGCGAAGATGAATGCAAACGGATTCAACATCTTATGGCGTTACTTCGCATGGGCCAACCAGACGCTTTCGCTGTTCGCATTCCTGGCCATCACCATCTGGCTGTTTGAGAACAAAAAGGCGAAGTTCGCATGGATGCCTCTGATCCCCGGCGCATGGTATGCGTTTATTACGATTACCTACATCGCCAACGCACAGATCGGCTTCAATATTCCGTGGACTGCAGCCTACATCATCGGTGTCGCTGCCGCAGCAGTTTATGCCGTTCTCATTCTCTGGTACGGAAGAAAGAGAAGAAACAAACTGCAGGCACAGGCCGGCAGAGCGTAAAGCACAGACGAAGCACAAAAACCGGAAACAACCAAAAATCCGGATCCGCCGGGCAGACACCGGATCCGGAAAAGACGAAGAGGCGGCGCGGAAAAGATTTCCGCGCCGCCTCCGGCTTTTATAACACATCACAATTTAAGTCGAATGAAGCTTTTATTAATCCTGTCCCTTTTCCGGCATATCCGCCGGTCTTTTTCCCCTTTCAGATGTCATTCTTCCGCCGTGTTCTGAAATATTTTATTTCCATTCGGATTCCATTCAGAACTGTTCAGAAAATCTCAGCCTTCTCTATTTCTTTGCCTTGGACATTACTCTGTAGATGAAGGTGAGGACGAATCCTACTACTGCCAGTGCCAGTGCGATGATGATCGCGGTGCTGTAGCTCTGAGTGGATTCGAAGTTGCTGGACATGATCATAGGTCCGAGTACTCCGGCTACGCTGAATGCGATGAACATGATACCGTAGTTTACGCCGTTGTTCTTCGCGCCGAACTGGTCAGCCGTAAATCCAGGGTAAACGCCCATGTATGCGCCGAAGCAGAAGCCTACCAGACATACGCCGATGATGTACATCGTAGCGTTCGGAGCGCCGCCGCTGTAACCGGAACACCATACGAGGATCAGGCCTACGATTGCGAGTACCAGACAGAACGTCAGTGTATTGACACGACCGATCTTATCGGAGATAAATCCGCAGACGACACGTCCTGCCGCGTTGCACAGTGCCAGGATGGAAACTGTCGTTGCAGCTGTCGTCGCTGCCATTCCGATCATGTTCTGGGATACCTGAGAGCACTGAGAGATCATCATCAGTCCGAAGAATGCGCCGCAGACCAGCATGATGAACATTACGTAGAAGATCGGATCCTTGATCATTCCGTTCCAGTTCTTATCCTGAGGAGCCTTCTGTCCTGCAGCAGGAGCAGGAGGCGTATAGCCTGCCGGTACGAAGTCTGCCGGGCACGCCGTGATCAGGAATGCGCCTACACAGATGACTACCAGATAAACGATACCTAAAACCTTAAACGTACTTGCAACGCCCATGTTGTCTACCATCATCTGCGCCACAGGTGCGAGGATAACGGAACCCAGTCCGTATGTAGCGGTGGTGAGACCTCCGACCATACCTCTCTTGTCCGGGAAGAACTTTACAGTGTTACCGATCGTACAGCTGTAAACGAGACCCATACCCAGACCTAAAACGATACCGTAAGCGAAAATCAGGAACGCGAGACTCTTTGAGAAACCTGCCAGGAGCGCGCCGCCACCGAACATGAGTCCGCCGACGAATACGACCCACTTAGGACCGAGAGCATCGTTGATCTTTCCGCCTGTAATCATAGTGATAAATCCGACGGCATTACATACCGTGAATGCCAGCGCCGCACTCGGAACGTTGAGAACTTCCGCCCACGGACCGGCAAATACGCTCCACGCGTATCCTGTACCGATGATGATATTTACGATACAGCTGACTACCAATACTACCCATCTTCGTTTGTTGTAATCCATAACATATCTCCTTTCTAAAAATATGCTTAGATTCATACCGATAATACCTGAAATGAGTCCATCGATATTTCATTTCGCAGGGAGACTGCCGAAAAAGCAGCTTCCCTGCAGGAGAGTTTATTACCTGAGACTCTGACAAAGAAGCGCCTCAAATAACCAAACCTGAATGACAAAATAGTTTTTATATTAATGCATTAATCAAAACTCTTAACATATGCGGCGGCTTTCCGTCCGCCTTCCCGTCTCCCCGCGCGTCCTCTCAGGACTGCACCTGGATCTTCTCCGGGTCATCCCGTCTTCCCGCGCGCCGGCCAGACGCTCTTTCACAGGAGACAGATGTTTTAATTTATTCCGCACATCTGTAAGTCATACATATTTTATGATATAATGAGTTTTAATGACAGTGAGTTCTCCGGCTGCATGATGCGTGTTTTCCGCGGCTCTCTGCTTTCCCGGATGCTGTCAGAAACGGTTCCGCACCGGATGAGGTTCTTTCTCACCGTGCGAATCTCATCTTCATCCATGCTGTCCCGTCGGGCATAGCATTTATTTGTATGCTTATACTTGGTGTGCTTATTTTTACAAGTCTATATTAAAAGGTATCCGCTCAAAGATCAAGGATTACCTTTTTGTAAGTAGATTACCCGGCGGTAACCGGTTACCTATAATTCGCACACTTATATTCGTCATACAAACATTTTATATTCCCTGAAGGTGGCAGAAAAGGGACGGCAGAGAGAGCAAAGGAGAGTTTGAGTATGTCTAAAATTCAGAAGGGAGACTTCCCCTACGGGCATTTCTTCAAAATGATCGGGGGAAAATGGAAACCGTACATTCTCGTAGCCATCGATTATGAGGAAAGCATCCGCTTCAACGCGATTCTGAAATTCTGGGGAGAGATCTCCAGCAAGGTGCTTTATCAGAACCTCAGAGAACTCGAAGAGGATCAGCTGATCCAGAGATTCTCCGATCCGAACGTCAAGCAGCATGTGGAATACCGCCTCACGGAAAAAGGAAAGCGCGTGATGCCGATTATCAAAGAGATCTACAAATATTCCATCGATGACATGATCGACAAGGATATTCTGATCGATTCACGGGCATTCGACTATTACAATCCTTCCAGAAAAAAGAAAGAACAGGAAGCCTGCGGCGGAAAAAATCCGGAAAAGAAAACCTCAGAAGCATCAGAGGAAACGTCAGACCCCGGACGGAAACGGCCGGAGAAAACGCCGGCAGGGCGGACAGCAGGCAGCACAGCCGATAACCCGGATGACGAAAAATCCGCAGGCGCAGCCGGCAGAACTGCCCGCACAAACGGAAAAATATCCGGACGCGCATCGGACGGTACGCGGAAAGGAAGCCCGGACAGCAGAAAAGAAACAGAAATTCCCGCACCGGCACCGGGCGACTGTCCCGGCGTCTGCCCGGAGGAAATCTCCGGCAGCGTTCAGCTGAAGGGAGCGTAACCGGCTTCAGCTTCAGAGACGGAAATCACGGGAAAACAGAAAAAAAGGCAGAAACCGATGTCAGAACATCGCGGACTCTGCCTTTTTCTTTTTTCTTTTTTAATCTCTGCTGCCGAGAAGCTTCCGCCTCTATAGGCAGCGGGAGTGATCATTCTCTCTTTTTTCTCCGCCTCTGCGCAGCCGCATACCTGACAGCCCGGACAAAAACGACACCCGTCAGATATCCCGAAAAATCAAGCAGCACATCACTCACCTGCGCAGAACGCCCCGGAGAGCAGGTCTGTATCAGCTCGTCCGCACAGGCGGCGGACAGGCCGAGCATAAGTGTCAGGAGCAGACGCCCCTGACCGGCTCCTCTTTTATGTTTTAAGACATCTTTCTGAGCGCCGCTCCTGTAATCCTGTTTTCCGCCGGAAAACATCAGCAGCGCGGCGACAACGCCCAGAAGAGCAAACTCCGCAAAATGAGCTGCCTTGCGTATCCTGCCTGCACTCTGCGTGCCTCCGCCTCCGAAAACACCCGCGATCTCATTAAAGACGCCTCTGAACCACTCGCTGATATCGGTGGAAACCGGCGCCGACATCAGCGAATTTCCCCAGATAAAACAAAGAAGCAGAACCAGCAAAACGAACCAGATTTTCCTCTGCTTTGTCACTTTCCTTTTTCCCTTCTGATTTTTCCTCCTGCACTTCACAGCGGCCGATATCGTCAGAAACCACACCGGATCCGTCTGACGCCTTCATATCGGAAAACACTCTTCCGGATCCGTGTGAAAAATGCTTTCATACGGCCGGAATCAGTCCGCTGTCTGTTTTCGTATTACTATATCACAACATTCCGGGAAAAAACGGAAAAGCGTCATTTTTTATGAAAATATAGGAAAAGCAGCACTATTGTTACCCCATCATCACCATACAGTCTTTTTCACAGAATGCGATTCCGTACCGAATGATCTTTTTCGACCCCCGGCGCTTCAGTCCTTCCGCGTACTGCTTCTCCTCAATCTGATCCAGGGCCTTTTTGCACGCAGCCTCCAGATTTCCATCGTCTGCATACTTTAACTCGATCACGATCCCGGTCCGCTCCGGCGTCCGGACGGAAATGTCACTGTAACCCTCTCCCGTCTCCGCGTTCGACCGGACCAGCCAGCTTTCCCGGCTCTGCAAAAGACCTAACAGCATCCCGTGATAAAAGTTTTCTTTCCTGTTTTTTCTCACCGCCGTATCCCGCACGCTGATGGAAT
>CALXIZ010000145.1 GCA_944388495.1 uncultured Clostridia bacterium
ACCGATGCCGGGTACAGATACAGATAGACTTTCCGTGCATCCTGATTCATGGTGATCAGCGCGGCGACGCTGTTTCGCTCATCGGCTTTCAGTACCCCTTCCGTTACGCGGATGTCAGTACCGCTCATTTCTCCGGCGAGTGTACCGGCCGGCAGATCTGTCACGCCGCCGGCTCCGGACACACTGCCTGCTTCACTTTTCCAGCTGATACCGTCCGTACTTTTCATCGGCACGGTAACGGTATACGGTATGCCTTTCACTCTCAGCGAAACTTTCAGATTTTCACCGTCCGCCCAGACCGAATTTCTGTCTGAAGCAGACACATCGCCCAGTTCGACAGCTTCCGCAGCCGTCATACCGATCGAAGCGATATTGACGACAGCGTCATTCGGAATCTCCAGACGTTTTGCCGCGCCATCCGCCGCGGACGAATATGTCTGTCCCGCTTCCGAACCGATACTGATATCTGATACGGACGGAGTATCCGCTTCCCCGGCGAATGCTGCAGGCATCATGGATGTTACCATGCTCACCGACAGCAGAACGAGGAAAGCTTTTTTCCATCTTGTTTTCATCGTTTTTCCTCCGCATTTCTTTTCAATGCTCTGCCACTTCACCCGGATTTTCCGCTGAACTGGCGTCAGACCATTCTCTCTTCTGATCAGCCCGGCTTTTCCGTACTGCACCGTCTGCGGAAACCGCTTCCCGCTGCAGATTAAATGCGAACTGCCCGTTCCTATATCTTTTAAACCCCTTTTGTACTGCAGTTTGATGTCAGTGTCACTGATGCATGTAATCCGTTAATCTGTGACGTGCAGGAAAAATTCCTTTCTTTTTTCATAGTTTTCCTCCGGAATCCCGTTGAAAAGCTGAACTGTATCTCTGCTTTTTTGCGAAAGGATCCGCCCGGATCTCCGGAAGGAAAAAACTTCTCCGTATCATATTCCGCTCTTTTCTTCTGCTGATTTTTTCGTCTTTTATCCTGCGAAAAAAATATTCTGTCGTCTTACCTTTTCTTCCTGCATTCTTCTGTTATCTTTTCGCTCTCTCCCACCCAGCACTCAGCTGCTCTTCCTCCAGCATTTTTTCATAGGCCTGTTCGATCAGCACGGCGACACTGTTCTGAATACTGCGGTACGTCGTCTGATGAAGCTTCAGAAGACACCTCGGATTTCCTTTTTCCTCCGATACCCTGGCGTCACGGCACAGACGCCGGATACTGTCGCTTACATTAGAGCGGTTGATCGGAGAACCGTTCCGCGTGACAAAAACAGGGCCCGAGCGTATTCCGTGACGGGCGGCATAGGCCAGCAGCTCCTCGCGGAGAACCGCCGGAATATGTACTACCTGATCTTTACACTGACCGCGGACGACCGTTCTTCCTTCTCCCACCGCTTCCACGGTTATCTGTGACAGCTGCTGAACCCGTACGCCGGCACAGCAGATCGTTTTAATGAGAAAATAGGTGCGTTCACGCTTCAGAATTCTGGCTGTATTCAGCAGCCGCAGATATTCCCTTCGTGTCAGCCTCGGAACAGGTTCATTTTTCGGGGCGGATACGGGGTGAATCTGCAGATCACGCCGGTCACGGTACTCGAGAAAACTGTTGACGGCCGAAATTTTCGCATTGACTGTACGGGCGGCATAACCCGAAGAAAGCATCTCCTCTTTCCATCCTGTCAGAATCCGGCGATCTATATACTTTTTCTCCGCAAGATGCTCATACAGTGACAGAAGCGTACGGCGATACGACTCCAGCGTGCCGCTTCCTCTGCGGTTTTTTTCCAGATAGAGAAAAAAGTCGTTCAGATCCTCCTGCTCCATCCGTACGGGATTCTGAACCTGTTCATCAGCAGACGGATTCTCCGGGGACTGTGCGTTCTGTATATCTGACGCGGACGGTACAGCTGCTGTATTTCTCTTTTTCTTTTCCGGCTCTCGATTTTCTGTTATCACTAGCATTTTCTTCATCCTCTCCGTTGTCTTTGTGATACCGTTTCTGCTCTGTTTTTTACCGGAATTCCGGCGCTCTGCACTTTACTACAGAGTTATCGTTTTGTTGTAAGAGAAACGCTTCCCGTTCAGAGAAAGAATCTTCTTTCCCGAATTCTCCTTAACAGAAAATAAAAAAATCCGGATGGAAAAAAAATTTTTTCCATCCGGACCGGAAAAGGCCATGACAAAAAAAGCCTGAAAAAGAAATATTTTTTTGAGGCTGCTTTTTTATGCCTTTTTGCTCCAACGTATTGCGTTTTTCCGCATACGGGAATATAATATTTAATATGTAATCTTTCGTAGAGGCATGAAAGCATCTGCGGGGAGATTATTTCCCTCTTTTTTTACAACAAAACGATAATTCTGTTGTATTATCTTTTCAGAATCTTTTTCCTCCTATACTACAAACCCCAGACGGCTTACCATTTTCTCATGCTCTCTGTCGCTTTCCATGATATAGATCCTCGTCGTATCGATGCTGGAATGACCGAGCAGATCCGCCAGCTTTGCGATATCATGGTTCAGACGATAAAAAGCGCGGGCAAACAGATGGCGCAGATTATGAGGAAATACCTTTTTTCTGTCCACCTTCGCCGCACTGCAAAGATGCTGCATCTCTGTCCAGACATTGGAACGGTCCACCGGATTTCCGTTTTTGGTCACGAAAACAGGTCCGTCTGTAATTCCTTCTTCTCTGCAGTATCTGCGCAAAGACCGGCAGAGTTTTTCTGTCAGCAGCACCGTGCGCTGCTTCCCCTTGCAGTCCACCTCCGCTCTGCGTGTTTTCAGAGAACCCGCCGTGATAAAACGCAGCTCGGAAATGCGTATACCGGTAGCGCCGATTGTCTGAAGAATAAAATAAAGTCTGCGTTTTCCCGTATCCCTGGCTGCCTGCAGGAGACGGAAATATTCCTCTTTCGTCAGTTCACGGTCACGGTCACGGAAGACACGGCGCTGACGGCGCAGAGGTCTGACACAGTATTCCGCCTGACCGATGAAACGCAGAAAGCCGTTTAAAGAGGCCAGCATTGAATTGACGGTGGATGCCGCATAACCGGACTGAACCAGGTGTTCCTTCCAGGCTAAAGCACGCTCCTTCGTCACTTCTCCGTCCGAAAGTGAAAGAAAAAAGGATCGGATATCCCTCAGATATTTTTCAACAGTTCCGCTGCTTTTCTCTTCCCGGAGCAAATGATCACGAAAGCATCCGATCTGTGTTTCTGTCATGTGATAACTCATAAAAGCACCTCCGCCTGGTTTCAATACATACGAAGTCCCTCCGGCAATTCGGGGTGCCCGTTTCAGGCAGGCGCCGCGGAAGCCGGGAGATCATCCTTTTTTCTGGAAAATCTCCCGGGATTTTCGTTTTCTTTTGTGTAACTTCAGTATTATAACCCCTGCATCAGATGTTTATGTAAAAACAAAAGGGAAACAGACAGAAAATACAATCGCAGAAAAAAACGCCGTCGCGGATATAAAGAGAAATCCCTGCTCCTGCAGGGATTTCAGATGATAAAGAAAGAGTCTGTCTCCGCTTTTTCCAGAGCCAGCAGCATCGCTTTTTTAGCGATGCCGCCGGCATATCCGGTCAGACTGCCGTCCGCTCCGACGACACGGTGACAGGGGACGACAACAGAAACGGGATTGCGCCCGACAGCACCGCCGACCGCCTGAGCAGATATGCGCGCCACTCCTCTTTTTTGTGCAATCCGCTCTGCGATTCTGCCGTAGGTCGTGATTTTTCCGTACGGGATGGAACAAAGAATTTCCCACACATCTCTCTGAAATTCCGTTCCGGTGAGATGAAGAGGAACGGAAAACTCCGGCTCTCTTCCTGAAAAGTAAATATCGAGCCACTCCTTCGTTCTCTTAAAGAGAGGAATCTCCTTCTCCTCTCTTTCCTGATCCAGATGACGGGCGAAATACTTCTGTCCTTCAAACCACAGGCCTGTCAGGCCGGTATCATCGGCTGCCAGAAGCATGTCTCCCGCAGGAGATGCGTAATGACTGATATACTGCATGAAAACCTCCCTCTTCCGTTCGGCCGTCCGGAAAGCGGCCGGTCATACTTTTTTACGCCGTTCAGATTCCCAGACCTTTGATCCAGGAAATCAGATCCTTTTTCTTCTGTTTTCCGTTCAGCATCCGGCCGCCCCGGACTTCAGCGGACGGAACAGTATCCTGAAGCGTTCTTTCCGTCTTGCCCAGACCGCTTCCGCCGGATGTAGCGAAAGGAACGATCGTCTTGCCGCTGAAATCATAAGACTCGAGAAACGTCCTGATGACAGACGGCGCAGTATACCACCAGATAGGGAATCCGAGGAAAATTACGTCATAAGACGCGATATCCGCATCATGATCCGCAAGAGGCGGACGAAACGAAGGATCGTTCATTTCGACGGAACTCCGGCTCTGATTGTCCATCCAGTTCAGATCTGCGCCGGTATACGGTACCTCCGGCCTGATTTCATAAAGATCGGCTCCTGCAGCTTCCGCGACAGCCTTTGCTGCTCCTGCAGTCGTACCGCCTGCCGAAAAATATGCGACTAATTTTTTACCCATGATCCTTTTCCTCCATTTCTGACACATTGTCAGCAATTATGTTATACTCCTGTTTTGACATCGTGTCAATTCAAATCCGAAAAGATGCTGCAGAATCATGAAAAAGCGCCGAGAATGCCGCCATATCCATAATGCCGGACGGCATATTTTACCCCGTCCAGAACCTCCTGTTTTGAAAAATCGTGCTCTTCCAGGAACTCATCGGATTCCTCGTTGAGACGGTCGTAAAACATCAGAGCCATCTGAAAATATTCCATATCGCCTTCTTCCATGCCATCCGCCAGAATATTCTCCGCCTCGTTTATCTCTCCGCGCTCCACCATGCGCATCAGTTCCTCATACCGTTCCCACAGGCCTTCGGCGATTCCCGCATCCTGATCGCGGTACAGACTCCACTGAACCGTCTTTCCGAAAGCCAGTTTCGCCGCCGCCCGGATCAGTTCTCCGATGAGGCGCATGAGATAATCATTCTGAACATACATTTTTCTCTGTCCTTTCCTTTCTTCCGATCTGATTTGATTATATACGATTTTTTCCCGCTCATCCAGATATACGGCCGTATTCCGGCCTCCGGCCCTGCACCGGCCGCCTGCGGACCCGCAGACCGGATCTACAGAAACAGTGACACCGCGCAGTAGACGAGAAGAAGAGCCATGACGAGATTTACCGCTTTTGCGTGTCTGTTCAGGAGCCTGCAGAACGCGGAGCCGAACAGCGCCCATACAAAAGAACCGGAAGCGCCGATCACTGTTAGAACGACGGTGAATCCGGCCGCCGCAAAAACAGAATGAAAGACCGGCAGTATATAGAGGGACATGGCAGTAGTAGCATAAATGTATATTTTCGGATTCAGAAACTGAAGAATCATGCCGGAAAGAAAACCGGCCTCTTTTTCCGCTTCTTCTCCTTCCTTCCGGCTGTATGTACTCTTCCAGATCTTCCACGCGAGATAAAGCATATAGGCGGCTCCGAAAATCTGCATGAAGATTTTTACCTTCGGAAGCAGCGAATACAGCGTCGAACAGAACATCGTACAGATACACATGACGATGAAAAATCCGGCTGTGATGCCCAGATTAAAACGGAAGCTGCGCGAAAACCCCAGACGGGCAGCATAATTCATCGAGAGCAGATTATTGGCTCCCGGTGTATAGGCTGTTATAAAACAATAAATAAGAAAATCATATAATGCAAACACGTCCGTCCTCTCTTTCCGCCGTCCGCAGCCGCTGCTGCAATATTGTATAAAATCAGATCTAATGATACAATTCGTATGATATATTGTCAATTATCCCGGACGTGATATCTCCTGATACAGGAACAAAAGAACGGGTCATGAAATCCGGGATTTCTGCCTGCATATTACCGCACTTTATAAAAAAGGAAAAATGGGAAAGAAGGAATCGCAAAAATGAAAAGGATATTTCTGGTGAAAGATGATCTGAGCCTGATCGGAGGGCTCTCCTTTGCTCTCGAAAAGCAGGGATATGAGACCGACATCGCACGTACCGCTCTTGAAGCGGAGCAGAACTGGCAGAATAAAACATATGATCTGATCATATTGGATGTACGTCAGTCGCTGTATTCTTTATCAAAGTTACGCTTCAAATAGTAGTTCGGCTCATTCGGCGTTTACATCACGGGATAATTGACGGTTGTGCCTGCAATGGAAAGCCAGCCG
>CALXIZ010000146.1 GCA_944388495.1 uncultured Clostridia bacterium
CAGGAATTCTTCATTTCCCTTTATTTTTTTCTGCTTAGCCACTTCGATGCCGAAGGCCTGCGCCGCTTCCTTGACCGGTGTGGGATGGATTTTTTTGCCGCGTCCCCGCGCCTTATCCGGCTGTGTAACAGCCAGAACGATATGATACCCTGCTTCCGCCATTCTGCGAAGCGGCGGAACCGCAAATTCGGGCGTTCCCATATATATGATGCGGGCCTCACTGTTCATCTATTCCTCTCCTTCCCAGATTTCTGTCGCTTTGTCGATATAAAGAATTCCGTCAAGATGCTCTGTCTCATGACAGAACGCTCTGGCGAGCAGCTCGGTTCCCTCGTAGACGACCTCCTGTCCTTCTCTGTTGAGAGCTTTCAGTTTTACATAGTTCGGCCGCTGTACTTCTCCCGATTTACCCGGAATGCTGAGGCATCCCTCCTGTCCGTCCTGCGTACCTTCCGTCTCGATGATTTCCGGATTGATCAGCTCCAGCAGCCCCTCTCCGATATCGATTACGACAATTCTGCGGAGGATGCCCACCTGGGGAGCCGCCAGCCCCACACCGCCGGAATCATACAGCGTTTCCGCCATATCGTCGAGAATCGTACATATTCTCTCATCTATCTTTTCCACAGGTCTGCTTTTCTTTCTGAGTATCTCAGCATCCATCGCATCATCCAGTTTCAGTATATTTCTCAGTGCCATCTTGCTCCTCCTGTTTTCTCTTTCTGTCATGTAAGGCTGTACGGATCCATTTCGATCAGCATCACCGCTTTTGCCGCGGGATTTTCGATCCGGCGCTGCCGTATGTCAGAGATTATTTTAAGGTATTTCCGCTTTTTTTCCAACGGAGATTTTATGATAAAATGATAACGGTAATTTTCGTTCATCCTGCTCAGATAAGCGGGCTGCGGAGAAAAAAGTTCTCCCCGCCCGGCAATCCCGGATTCCTTCACTTCCAGATAAGCCGCCTGTGCTTCACGGCGCGCGCAGCTCTCATCACTGTGATAAAATACCAGGCGGATGATGACCGTAAACGGCGGATAACCTCCCAGCTTCCGTATCATCAGTTCCTGCCGGTAAAAGCCTTCATAATCCCCCGACGCCGCACAGCGGATCGCAGCCTCCTGCGGAGAATATGTCTGGACGACGACCTCTCCGGCCTCCGAGCCCCGTCCCGCCCTGCCGGCAGCCTGAATGATCAGCTGAAACGTGCGCTCCGACGAACGGTAGTCGGGAATATTCAGCGTAACATCCGCAGAGATGACTCCCACGACACCCACATTCTGAAAATCGAGCCCCTTTGCTACGAGCTGCGTTCCCACGAGAATATCTGTTCTGCCTCTGCGGAAAGCTTCGAGAATCCTTTCCGTCTCTCCTTTTTTACGCGCGGTATCGAGATCCAGACGCGCCACATTCCGTCCCGGAAAAGCGATCCTGGCCATCTCCTCCACTTTTTCCGTCCCGATTCCGAACCGGCGTATGTACGGACTTCCGCAGGAAGGACAGACCTGCGGCACCTTTGCACGCCGTCCGCAGTAGTGACATTCCGCCATGCCGCTCGTCTGATGATACGTCATCGAAATGCCGCAGATTTCGCATCTGAGAACGAATCCGCAGCTCCTGCAGGACAGAAATGACGCATATCCTCTTCTGTTGAGAAACAGGATAACCTGTCTTCCCGCCTCCAGAGCTTTCAGGGATTTCCGGTACAGATCCGTACTGAAAATACTTCTGTTTCCTTTTCTCAGCTCCTCTCTCATATCCGCAATCTGTATGTGCGGAAGAGGCGTCTTATTATATCGTTCCGTCAGCCTGATCTCCCGGTACTGCCCCTGTGCCGCTCTGAAACGCGAGACGACAGACGGAGCAGCCGTTCCCAGTATGACCGCGGCTTCGGCGATCTTTCCTCTCGCCACCGCCGTCTCCACCGCATCATATTTCGGTGTCATGTCGGATTTATAGGATGACTCGTGTTCCTCATCCACGATAATCGCGCCGAGCCTCTCAAAAGGAGCGAAAACGCCCAGACGCGCCCCGATCAGCACATCCGCCTTTCCGCTGCGGACTCTCATCCACTGATCGTAACGCTGTCCCTTTGTCAGCCGGCTGTGAAGAACCGCCACTCTTTCCGCTCCGAAACGGCTGATAAAGCGGCTGATCGTCTGCGGAGCGAGTGAGATTTCAGGAACAAGCACGATAACCTGCCGGCCCTGTTTGAGTACCTCCTGCGCGGTCTGCAGGTAAATCTCCGTCTTTCCGCTGCTGGTGACACCGTTGAGCAGAAAGGTTTCATGTCGGCGCTCTCTCACACAGGGCAGAATCCCGGCCATAGCATCCTCCTGCTGGCGTGTCAGCCGGGGAGCGGAATCCGCCTCATCGGAAAATTCATCGCGCGGATCTTTCCTTTTTCTGCGTCCCGCGGACTCTGCCGGCGGAATCATACACTTTACCGCATCGATATAACGGCACAGATACGTCCGGCGCATCCAGAGACAAAGTTTGATCAGATCCTCCGGCAGAGACATTTTTTCGTCTATCTCAGCCACTTTTTTTATCTTAGCGGGATCCGGATCCCCTTCTCCGTCCAGACTGTCCTGCACGGAAAAAACGTATGCGTTCTTCAGTCTGTTTCCTCTGCCGAAAGGCACGCGTACCTTTGCGCCTTTCCGTATCTCATCGCAGCTGCAGGCATAGGTATAGAAGGTATCCGTATGATTACTGGTATTATCCACAACCACTCTGACGTATTTCACACTTCTTCCCCCGTCCCGCTCTCCGGACGGCGGGAAAAAACACAGCCGCAGTAATTCTGCCGGTAGATGCCGTATTCTTTCGACAGCTCCACCGACCTTCTGAATCCGTCCTTTTTCTTGAAGCTCTCATCGAGAAAGGCCGGAGTTACATTTTTTTCCAGATCGTAGCCGGCTGCATTGATCCGTGCGGTATTTTTATGCGGGCTGACTGAAAGTGTCGTCGCAAATTCATCAAATCCGCCCTCTTCCGCTTCCAGCGCAGTTTTCTCCAGGCGAAGCCTGAAACAGATGTCACACCTGCTCCCGTTTTCCGGCTCCTGCTCATATCCGCGGACCGCTCCGAAAAAAACGGCCGGATCATAAGGTCCTTCCGCGAGCCGTATCCTGTCATTCTCCGGTCTCGTCCGGTTGAATTTTTCCACAGCCTCACGCTGTGCCTGCAGTCTTTTTCTGTATTCTTCCCTGTCCGTAATATTCGGGTTGTAAAAATAAAGCGTCACCTGATACCGGTCGGCCAGCCTCTCCATCACTGCCGTGCTGCACGGGCCGCAGCAGCTGTGCAGCAGAATCGAAGGCTTCGCACCGTCAGGCGCGTCCTTTTTTCCTTCCGGATTCACCTGTGTGTGTACCGGATCCGAAAAGTCTGTCATATTATCCCCTTTTTCTTTCTGCGAATTTCTGTATAATATACGGGAAAACCCTGTCCCCCGTACAGCATTCTGTTCCGGTCTCCGGTCCGAGATGCCGGCAGGCCGCCTGAACAGATGCATTATATCATAAATGCCGGACGCTGTGAAACCGCGTACTCCCGGCCTTCCGCAGTCTGTAAGAAAAACGGGGACAGGAAAAATCCGCACGATTCAGAAAGGAAAAGGAAAATGTTTGAAAATGGTCTGCGCTACAACGGCATCGGTCCCTGGCTGAAAGATTTCTTCGGTCAGAGAACGGTCAAAATTTCGGTAGACGGCGGATTTACCTGCCCGAACCGCGACGGAACGCTGGGATACGGCGGCTGTATTTTCTGTTCGGAACTCGGATCCGGCGACTTTTCCGGCACGCGGATTCTTTCGCCTGCCGCCTCCTTTTCGCCGGAGAACAGACGGCCTGCACAGCCTCCCGCCGGTCCGCTGACCGGCATCTCACCATCCCCGCGTGCTTTTTCCCTGAGGCCTGTTCCTCCGATCAGACAGCAGATCGATGCACAGATCGAAGCGCTGAGGAAAAAGTGGCATGATTTCCGGTGTATCATATATTTTCAGAATTTTACGAATACCTATGCGCCTGTTTCCGTCCTGAAGAAAAAATATGAAGAGGCTCTTCTTCATCCCATGTGCTGCGGTCTCGCCATAGCCACACGCCCGGATTGCCTTGACGACGAAATCGTCTCTTATCTTTCAGAACTGAACAGCAGAACATTTCTCTGGGTCGAACTGGGCCTGCAGACTTCAAACGAAAAAACGGCGCGATATATCCGCCGCGGATATCCGCTTCAGACATATGATGACGCCGTATCCCGCCTCTCTGATGAAAAAATCCGTGTCGTCACACATCTGATCGCCGGACTTCCCGGTGAGACGGGAGAGGATTTCATACAGAGCGCCGTGCATGCCTCGTCAGGAAAGATATTCGGCCTCAAGCTTCAGCTGCTTCATATCATGAAGAATACAGATCTCGCAGAGCAGTGGCTGTCAGAGACGAAAAATCCCGCGGATAAACATCCTTTTCCGCTCTGCCCTCTGACAAAAGAAGAATATATCTGCCGGATCGCCGACGCGCTGGAACGGATCCCGGAAAATATCACCATTCACCGTCTGACGGGAGACGCTCCGCGTCCGCTCCTTCTCGCCCCGCGCTGGAGTCTCGACAAACGTTCCGTTCTCAACGGCATCAATCAGGAGCTGAAACGCCGCGGATCATATCAGGGAGTTTTATTTCATGCCTGATAAGCATGAATTTTTATCTTACACAGGTATTTGCCTGATGAAAGGAATCCCTCTATAATTTTAACAGATTCTGAAGCGGATCATTCCGAAAATCATATTTCAGAAAAAAGAAAAACAGAAGGGACAGATCAGACGAATGAGAAAAGATACAGACGAAAAAGAACTCCTGGAATATCTGGAACATCTGAACCGCGGTGAAACGGTAACCGGCGGTTCTCCTCTGCACGAAAAAATGTGCAGATACGGCATGGATGCCGTGCGGATCACATCCGAACTCAATTCCTCTTATCACACTCCCGAGGAAATCAGAAGCCTGATGTCCGAGCTGACAGGAAAGCCGGTAGACGAAACATTCCGCATGCACCCTCCTTTTTACTCGGATTTCGGAAAAAATATCACTCTCGGAAAAAATGTTTTCATCAATTTCTGCTGCTGTTTTCAGGATCAGGGAGGTATTACAGTCGGAGACGGGGCTCTGATCGGCCACAATGTCGTTCTCGCCACGCTAAATCACGATCTCAGTCCGGAAAACAGAGCCTCGATGATACCGGAACCGATCGTCATCGGCAAAAACGTCTGGATCGGCGCCAATGCCACGGTTCTGCCGGGAGTTACGATCGGAGACGGGGCCGTCGTCGCCGCCGGAGCCGTCGTAATCGGCGATGTGGCGCCGAATACCGTCGTCGCCGGAGTCCCGGCTCAGGTGATAAAAAAAATCGAAGCCTGATTTTTTCTTCCGCCGGATTCCGGACGGATATTCCTTTTTCAGCCGGGCTTTTACATTTGCTTTTCCGCCGGACCGTCGGGCGCAGAATCCGGTCCGGCGATATATTCTCCGCTATTTTTCTCCGTCGAGCCGCCCGTCATTGTAATGTTTCCTGCAGAGAGAAACATACATGTCATTGCCTCCGATCTCGATCTGTTCTCCGGTCTTCACAAATTTTCCCCCGACGACTTTCGCCACCATGGTCGCCTTTCTTCCGCACCAGCAGATCGTCTTTATCTCTTCAATCTTGTCGGCATAGACGAGAAGATAATAGGAACCTTCAAAAAGTTCATTTTTAAAATCATTTTTCAGCCCGTAACACATGACGGGGCACTCGCAGCTGTCCACGATTTCCACCAGCTCCTGCACATGATGTTTTTTCAGAAACTGAGCCTCATCGACGAGTACGCAGGCGATTTCCTTTTCTCTCGCCGCTTCCATATAGATCTCCAGAATATTCGTATCGTCAAAAACAGGAATCGCCGGGCGTGACAGACCGATCCTGGAGCGTACCACACCGGTTCCGAATCTGTCATCCAGTCCGGAGGTCAGCACGAGGACATTTTTTCCCCTCTCTTCATAATTATACGCCACCTTGATCAGTTCGATACTCTTGCCCGCGTTCATCGTACTGTACCGGAAAAATAACTGTGCCATTGTCTCCTCCTTAAAAAATTTATCAGAAGAACATCCCGAAAAGTGCAGTGCTGCTCCGTTCCACCACCGCATGAAGAAAAAAGGTTCCGCCTTCGCGCAGGATACCGTGAATATGGCATCCGTCCCGCAGAGAAGAGATCAGATAATCACGGATTTCACCGCTAATCACTTCTCCCGGATAAAGAACAGGTATGCCGGGAGGATACAGTGCCACAGAGCGGGCTGAGATTCTCCCCGAAGCCTCTTCGAGAGCAACTCTTTCCGTCGGTGAAAAATAGGCCTGCCTCGGAGAAAGAGCTCCTTCATGGCGCAGGGAAATATAGGAATTCAGCCGTCTGCGCAGCGCCTGTCCATACTCCGTCTGTTTCGGCATTCCGTCTGTTTCATACTGCGGCTCTGCGCACGTATCGCCGCACTTTTGCCTCTCCTGTGCCTTCCGTTCAGTCTTTCGCGAAAAATCCTGCAGAGCCGCTGAGAGAGCCTCACAGTCACTTTTCTGCGTTCCGCTTCCCGTAACTGCAATCACATACAGATCATCCGCAAATTCCGCATCGATTCCATATCGCTCCGACAGAATTTCATACAGAGCATGTCCCGTTACCCCGAGTTCTTCCGCCGAAATCAGCAGCCGGCAGCCTTCGATCTCCCGGCACTCACCGTCCGCATCACGATATTTTGTCACACACCGCATTCCCCGGATTTTTCCGATCTGCTCCGCCGTCTGTGCCGTCAGCTCTCTGATCCGCGGCCAGATTTCTCTTCCGCGAAGGGCTGTCTCGCACCGTACGGCATCGAGAGAGGCCATGAGCAGATAAGAGGGACTCGTACTGTTCATAAAACTTATGAGAGAACGCAGCCTGCTCCGGTCTATCAGATCTCCCTTCACGTGGAGCATCGAACTCTGTGTCAGACTGCCGAGCATCTTATGGGTGCTCTGAACCGAAATATCGCATCCTGCTTCCAGAGCCCCGTAAAATCCGGGCTGAGCGGAAAAATACATCTGTGCGCCGTGTGCCTCATCGGCAATGACAGCCGTCCGGAAGGAATGACACAGCTCCGTGATCTCCTTCAGTCTGCTGCACGTTCCGTAATAAGAGGGATGCGGGATCACAAGGGCACGCGCCTGCGGGCATTCCTGCAGAGCGCGGCGTACCGATTCTGTCGTGATTCCCGAAGGAATCCCCTGTCTTTCATCGAAGGTTTCTTTTATATAAACAGGACTGGCTCCTCCCAGAATCAGTCCGCGGATCACCGACTCATGGCAGCCCCGGCAGACGAGAACAGGAGCTCCCCCGGAGGCGGCAGCTGCTACCGCCGCCATAATTCCCGATGTCGTTCCGTTGACCAGAAAAAAGGTCTCGTCCGCTCCGAAAAGATCCGCGGCCAGATGCTGTGCATCCTGTATGATTCCATGAGGATGATGCAGATCGTCAAAGCCGTCGATCTCCGTGAGATCAGCTTTCAGCATCCCGGACGGAAACAGACCCGAAATCCCGCCGTATTCCGGAAAGATGGAATTTCCCTTATGCCCGGGAACATGAAAAGAAATCCTGTTCTGTTTTTCATATTCCGCAATACGTTCCGCCAGAGGCATTCTTTCCTGTCTTTCTGTCTTTCCTTCTTCTTTTCCCTGTTTTTTCATATTCCGTCTTTCTGTACATAAAAACTCTGTTTCTTTCCTGCACAAAAAACCGCCTGTAGTAATACAGGCGGTTTTTTTCTGGTGCCCAGACTCGGAATCGAACCAAGGACACGGGGATTTTCAGTCCCCTGCTCTACCTACTGAGCTATCTGGGCAAAATGGAGCGGAAGACGAGATTCGAACTCGCGACCCTCGCCTTGGCAAGGCGATGCTCTACCCCTGAGCCACTTCCGCATAAAACTTTTTATTTTTTAAAATGGCGATCCGGAACGGGCTCGAACCGTCGACCTCCAGCGTGACAGGCTGGCATTCTAACCAACTGAACTACCGGACCGCATTTTAACTCTGAAACAATCCGCCGCCGTCCGGTATCTGTACCGGTGACGGGCATAAAAAAATTCTTCAGGAAATCTCCTGAGAATTTTCCGGAAACCCGAATCGGCTTAAACGTGCTGTCTCAGAAATCATGGTGGGCGTTATAGGGATCGAACCTATGACATCCTGCTTGTAAGGCAGACGCTCTCCCAGCTGAGCTAAACGCCCATGATCCATCTATTAAACTTAACCTTCTCCTCCGCAGCTCTCTTCTCCTGTCGGATCGGTGGTGCCCAGACTCGGAATCGAACCAAGGACACGGGGATTTTCAGTCCCCTGCTCTACCTACTGAGCTATCTGGGCACATCTTTGGTGGGCCATCAGGGACTTGAACCCCGGACCTGCCGGTTATGAGCCGGATGCTCTGACCAACTGAGCTAATGGCCCCGGATGAGATGGTCGGGGTGGCAGGATTTGAACCCGCGACCCACTGGTCCCAAACCAGTTGCGCTACCAAACTGCGCTACACCCCGATGCATTTTTAACGCGTCAACGTTAATTATTTTAGCACTTAGCTTTCATTCTGTCAAGACTAAATTTACTTTTTTTTAATCTTTTTTCTTCCGACATAATCCTGAAAGCAATCACAACTTCCCGACGCCGCTCTGCTATTATACGATACAATTACCTAAATTGCAACAGGATTTTACACTTTTTTTCATATCAGGAATTTTTTCTGAAAATCAACTCTTTCATTAAAAAAATTCATGATAATATCCCGTCTCTGCGTTTTCTTACGAGAAGGTATCCTGCACACATCATACGGAAGAATTTCACAGAAAGACCGGTGCGAAACATCGCACCGGTCCGGAATACTGTCTTTCTCTGCCGTAATCAGTAGATTCCGCTTACTATCTTGCAGCTACAGGAGCCGGATCTACAGCAGCTACTACCTTCTTCATGAAGGATACTCTTACGTCGAAATCAGGATCTTCCATGATAACGTCAAGACCTGCAGGAACCTTTTCGCCAACCTTTGCAGCCAGTCTCTTTACCTGATATTCAAAGTGACCTCTGTCGCATAATTCAGCGGCATTTCTTAATTCCTGAATCTCGGAATAAGTTAAAGGCTGAGCCTTCTTGATGAGATCGATTACTTCGCCCATTACTTTTTCTTCATCCGGAGTTTCTACATTGTTCCAATAATCACGCATGATAAAATTCCTTTCTTTTCAATCAAAGACGTGAAATAACGAATGACCTTCCCTGGCGCACGGCAGCTCCGTACAACCGGGAATTCTACCATCTACAGGTTATCATATAGTCCGGTTGTTGTCAACGGTCCCGACCGATGTATGTCCGAAAAACCCTCTTTTTCCGTCCGCTTTCATCCGGATCTTTTCATCCGTCCTCTCCGCGCTGTCCGGCGGAATTCTGCGATGAGCACAGTCGGACGCACTTTGTCAGAGCAATTCTTTCCGAACCAGCCGGATCATGATAGAGGTATTCAGATCCATTGCTTCTTCCGGATAGGTTTCCACAAAACCTCCGTGCCGGTATGTCAGACGGAAATCTTCGATAATCTTTTCATCAGGAATACCTTTTCTCAGACGTTCCAGAATGAATTCCACGGCCTCTTCCGTCTTTTTCCTGATGTTATTCATATAGAACGCCGTCTGCTCTTCATTCAGAATTCCCTCATGAGGAAGAAGCAGTCTGTCCACCTTCAGTTTCTGCGCCTTATCGATCGAATCAAAAGTAACCTGTACGCCGGTCAGAAATGCCGGAATTATCGTCTGCTTCGCGTCATACAGTCCCAGAGATTCACAGGAGAGCAGAAGCTTGCGTTTTTCTTCATAAAATGCCACGGAACACTTTGTATGCCCCGGAAGAGCCACGGCGCGGAAGGACATATCGCCCGCATGAATCATGTCGCCGTCCTCTACGGCAATATCTGTCCGGAGATTACCGCCGAGAAATTCATATTCCCCTATTCCTCTTTCTCTTGCCACATTATTGTCGAGCCGCTTCATCGACTGTATCACTTTTTCCTTTGCAAAAGCCGCCGCGGCATGTACGCCGGCCACAACTTTCGCATCAGGATAGGATTCGAGAACATAGGCACTGCCCAGCGCGTGGTCGTAATGCGAATGTGTCAGAAAAATATAGTCGAGCGGACGGCCGCCGAGATAATTTCTGATCTTATCGGCAAGAGCGAAGCCGGTAAAACCGAATCCGGAGTCACACAGAATCGCCGTCTCGGAATCGTCGATCAGAAATCCGCTGTCACCGGGCTGAATCCGCATATCTATCACTCTGATATCGTTCATAAAACACCTCCTGATACCGCTGTCATTTCCGTTTTTATTTTATCACACAAATGTTAGTGCAACAACTTATTAAATTGCGGTAACAGGAAATGTTTCCGCTTTCTTCCCGCATCCCGAAGATGCCGCCTCATCGATATTTCCTGCATAATAAAAAAAGAGCCTGAAAGTCAGACTCTGAAAAATGGCAGGGGCACAAGGACTTGAACCCTGGACACGTGGTTTTGGAGACCACTGCTCTACCGACTGAGCTATACCCCTATAACAGTATGAACCGCTGTGATCTGCCGGACAAACCTCTGAAGCCGTTTCCGACATACACAAAAAATAAAAAATGGCGGAGAAGATGGGATTCGAACCCATGCACCGGATATACCCGATCTAACGGTTTAGCAAACCGTCCTCTTCAGCCTACTTGAGTACTTCTCCGTATTCTGAACTGGCGGAGGGGGTGGGATTCGAACCCACGCGCCCTTTCGGACAAACGGTTTTCAAGACCGCCTCGTTATGACCACTTCGATACCCCTCCAACTTGTATGAAATTTATGTCCATCCAATCGAAAGGCACAGGCCTCGGCAGACTTTTATTCCGTCACTGAAAATTGGTGACCCATCCGAGATTCGAACTCGGGACACCTTGATTAAAAGTCAAGTGCTCTACCGACTGAGCTAATGGGTCCCAGTGGCAGGGGTAGATGGACTCGAACCATCGAATGACGGAGTCAAAGTCCGTTGCCTTGGCCTCTTGGCTATACCCCCAAAAGTTATGACATGCTCCCGCCGTCCAATCCCAAGAGATGAAGCGGAGGAGACCTCCTGCCTCATAACCCCTACGGGCTAATCATTACAGGCCATCCCCGCCTGCCAGGCGGTTTTTCCTCTTTCTACCGGTATTTCCACCGCCTCAGAGGAGGAGAAAATCTCCACCGGTAATATTAAAAAAATTGGCGAGCCCACAGGGATTCGAACCCCGGACACACGGCTTAGAAGGCCGTTGCTCTATCCAGCTGAGCTATGAGCCCATAAAATGGAGCGGATGACGGGAATCGAACCCGTGCCATCAGCTTGGAAGGCTGAGGTTCTACCATTGAACCACATCCGCATAAAATGGAGCGGAAGACGAGATTCGAACTCGCGACCCTCGCCTTGGCAAGGCGATGCTCTACCCCTGAGCCACTTCCGCATATTAAAAACTGGTGGAGGGAGATGGATTCGAACCATCGAAAGCTCAGCTAACGGATTTACAGTCCGCCCCCTTTGGCCACTCGGGAATCCCTCCATTTTTAAGTGGAGCTGGCGAAGAGAATCGAACTCCCAACCTGCTGATTACAAATCAGCTGCTCTACCGTTGAGCCACGCCAGCGCATCACACTTGATCATTTTAACTCAGCGTTTCCGCTTTGTCAAGTCTTTTTTTATTTTTTTCTGACTCTTATCAAGATCCTCTTTTGCGAAGACCGGTGCATTTTCCTGCACCGACATGTCCGCAAACCATCTTTTAACCTGTCAGCTTGTTCATTATACGACACGTTTTTTACCTTGTCAACACCATTTTTTTGTTTTTTCTTAATGTTTTTTCGACGGCGATTTTTTCTCCTGCACACATACCTCCGGTCAGTTCTGACAACATATGCTTCAGTCCCTCTGTCTGAGACGGATCGCAGCGCAGCGCCATTTTCACATCATCTTCAAATACCGCATCCTCTATCGTAAAGATTCCGTCCTTCTCGCTGTTTTTCAGCTTCCCGTAATGCGTATAGCCGATCCGGAATCTCAGAATATCATTTTCCTTTACTTCCGCAATGCCCGCTCCTTCCAGAGCCAGCTTCGCCGTGCTGCTGTACGCTCTGACCAGCCCGCCCGTGCCGAGCTTTATTCCGCCGAAATAACGCGTCACCACCACGACAACGTTTGTAACCTCTTCTCCCGCCAGCATATGAAGAATCGGCGCTCCTGCGGTACCGGACGGTTCTTTGTCATCGCTCGCCCACTGAAGCTCCGCTTTTTCCCCGATCACATACGCCGGTACATTATGTGTGGCAGCCTTATGCATGCTGCGTATCTCTGCTATGAATTCCTCCGCCTCTTCTCTCGTCTCCACCGGCATGATATATCCGATGAATCTGGATTTTTCAATAATCTGCTCTCTCTCGCAGTAATCTGCTGCCGTTCTGTAGTATACGCTTCCTTTCTCGTTCATTTTTCCTCATCCTTCCTTTCCTGTATTTTTCGCACTCTTCCCGTTTATCCGTCCTTTTTGCTCATTTTCCGGGCTGCAGCGTTCTGACTGTCTTTTTTCTTTTTTCTCCCGTCTCAGCAGGCGGCGCCGGACCGGCAGAGCCGCCTGTCTGCAGCGTCGGGATTTTTCACATCCACATCTTTGGCATTTCTGCAGCGGATGCTTTCCGGATTTCAGATGCCTTTACGCAGTTCAGATCATATATTCTGCCAGCCTGCTGCAGTCGGCAATGCTCAGATCCGCTTCAAAGTAAGTGCCGTCATTTCTGTATTCCATGCTGCGGACGATACATTTTTCCTGCAGATAGGAAGAAATTCTGCCCTGATCATAGGGAATCAGCAGTTTTACACTGCACTGTTCCGCATAGATGACGTCACAGACAGCATCGGTCAGCGCATCGATGCCGATATCCTTTTTAGCGGAAATCGGAAAGGATTTTTCCGAAACGAGAGGGATTTCGCTGCCCTCCTGCAGCAGATCCGTCTTATTAAAGGCTATGATCCGCGGTATCTCTCCCGCTCCGATCTCCTTTAGGACGGCAGCCGTCACATTCATATTAAACTCACAGTCCTTCGATGAAACGTCCGCAACTTCTACCAGCACGTCGGCATAAAGAACTTCTTCCAGTGTTCCCTTGAAGGCGTCTACGAGAGAATGCGGCAGCTTGCTTACAAATCCCACCGTATCGATCAGAATAAATTCCCTGTTGGAATCGAGACGGATTTTCCGCTGTGAAACGTCAAGCGTCGCAAAGAGCATATTTTTTTCAAAGACAGACTTGTCCTCTTTCTCGCTCTTGCGGAGCAGAGCGTTCATCAGAGCAGACTTTCCGGCGTTCGTATATCCGACAAGCGCCACCACCGGAATCTCCGATTTTTCCCTCCTGCTTCTCTGTACCTGCCGGGAACGCTGCACCTCTCTGATTTCCTTTTTTATCTCATCCATGCGTGACTGAATATGGCGCCGGTCTGTTTCGAGCTTTTTTTCTCCCGGCCCTCTCGTTCCGATTCCGCCTCCCGTACGTGACAGAGATCTTCCGAAGCCCGTCAGACGCGGCAGACGATACTGAAGCTGAGCAAGCTCGACCTGCAGTCTCCCCTCCGCCGATGAGGCTCTCGCCGCAAAAATATCGAGAATCAGAATCGTTCTGTCCAGAATTGTCACGCCCACTGCGTCCTCGAGGTTTCTCAGCTGCGCTCCCGAAAGTTCATTATTGAAAATGACGGTATTCGCTTCCATGTTCCGGCACATCTCAGCCAGTTCCTCTACTTTTCCCCGGCCGATATAAGTGGCTTTATCCGGGCGCTGACGCGTCTGTATCATCTCCCCGAGCACTTCCGCCCCGGCCTCTTCGGCCAGACCTTTCAGCTCATCCATGGAAGCCCTCAGATCCTCCTCTTCAAAGCTGGTGCCTACGAGAACCGCTCTGGTCAGGTTCTCGCGCACCACTTCATTCTTTTCATTGATTTCAAACATATTTTTCCTCTCAGCCCGGCACCAGCTCTCCGATATCTTCCTCCGGAATATTCGCGTAGGTTCCCGGAACCTCACCGACGATGACTGCCTCTGCAATGAGAACCGTGTTTACGGTTTCAAACTGCTCCGACATGAACGGAACCATCAGGCGCGTCTCCGTCTTCACATCGAGATAGACCTTATATTTGCTCTGATTGATGCCGGTGCTTTCAAATTCTGTCTTATATCCCACATTGATCACTGCCACCGGAACGATATCAAACGTAAAGTAAGGTCCCGTCTGTGACAGCAGTCTGCTTCCGATCAGACTGCCGAGGGAAAGGCGTATCTGATCCGTCTTATCATAGTATATATCATCGTTTACCCGCTTGGCTATCTCTGTTCCGATTTTATTCAGCAGAGAAGTGTTCAATGTGACAAGCTGCAGATTGCCTTCCGCATCCTCGTCCGTACGTATGATTTCCAGCTCCGTGCCGTCCTCCTGGTGAGTCTGTTCATAAACGGCGCCGTTTATAATCTGTTCGATGATTTCTTTCGACTTGAGTTCCGCAGCGCTGCTGAGTGTCTCTTTCATCGTATTTTCCAGAAAAATAAAGACGCAGACAGCGATAATGAAAATGCATCCTGTGATAAAAAACGTTCTGATTTTCCTCTTTTTCTTTCTGCCGTTTTTTCTCATGACAACAAACCCCCGGTCTGTCATCATATGCAGTCCGGGGGTTTTCTGTTACCGTTGCCTCGTTTTTTTCTTCTGTTTTTCTTTTTTCCGCCGTCATAACAGTCATCCGGCTGTCCGGATGATTCTTCGTATGATTCTCACTATAAAATATAGCGGTCGAGATCATCCTCGCTGAGTTTGTCGGCAAACTTTTCAAGTACGTAGGCCTTATCGACCGTCACCTCAGTGATATCCGGATCGGGAAGCGCAAAAGACAGATCCTCAAGCAGCTTCTCCATGACGGTATGCAGTCTTCTGGCGCCGATATTTTCATTCTGTTCATTTGTCATGTATGCGATTTCCGCGATCTCATCGATCGCCTCCTCGGTGAAGTCAACTTTGACTCCTTCCGTCTCCAGCATCATTTTGTGCTGCGTCACCAGAGCGTTTTTCGGAACGGTCAGAATCTGCTTGAGAGCTTCTTTTGTCAGATTTTCCAGTTCGACACGGATCGGAAAACGCCCCTGAAGCTCCGGAATCAGATCTGTCGGCTTGGAAACATGAAAGGCGCCCGCACCGATAAACAGCATGTGATCCGTCTTCACCGGGCCGTATTTCGTATTGACGACACTTCCCTCCACGATCGGAAGGATGTCTCTCTGAACGCCTTCTCTCGATACGCCGGGACCTCTGCCGTATTCCGAACTGTCTGCGATCTTATCGATTTCATCGATAAATACAATGCCGTTCTGCTCCGCATTTTCCACAGCTTCCGCCGTCACTTCATCCATATCGAGCAGATTCTGTGCCTCCTGCTCTCTCAGAACCTTTCTGGCGTCCTTTACCTTCAGTTTTCTTTTTTTCATCTTCTGCGGAACCATATCGCCGAAAATACTGCCGATACTGATGCTCATATTCTCATTGCCGCCGATATCGATCGTGTTGCCTTTGGTATCGACTACATCGATCTCGATCATCTGCTCCTCCAGCAGTCCCTGTCGAAGCTGCTGCTTCACCTGTTCGCGGGCCAGCTTCAGCTCATTGGCGTTCTGCGCCGCACCGCCGTCGTCATAAAGAGGTTGCTGGTTCTGATTCGGCGGAAAATACTGCGACATTCCCGGAAGATTGGAGAGAAAGGCAAAAGGATTGTCACTCTGACCGCCCGGCGCGCCCGCATTTTTTTTCTTATTCGGAATGATAGCCTCGACGATCTTTTCCTCGGCGATTTCATCGGCGATTTTATACTTTTCCTCCATCTTCTGCTGTTTTGTCAGACGGATGGAAGCTTCGACGAGATCCCGGATGATGGAATCCACATCCCGGCCGACGTAACCGACTTCCGTGAACTTCGTCGCTTCCACTTTTACAAAAGGCGCCTCCATGATCCGGGCCAGACGTCTGGCGATTTCCGTCTTTCCGCATCCGGTCGGACCCATCATCAGAATATTTTTCGGCGTCACTTCTTCTCTCATCTCGTCGGAGAGCTGATTTCTGCGGTGGCGGTTGCGCAGCGCGATGGCTACCGATTTTTTTGCACTGTCCTGTCCCACGATGTATTTGTCGAGTTCCGCCACGATTTCTTTCGGCGTAAGATTATAAAATTCACCCATTTCGCACCTCCTAGAGCTTTTCCACCGAGATATTGGAATTTGTATAGACGCAGATCGAAGATGCGATGCCGAGAGCCTCTCTTACGATCTCCTCCGCTGACATATCCGTATGTCTGTAGAGCGCATTAGCCGCCGCATAAGCATAATTTCCGCCGGATCCGATCGCCACAAAATTCTCGTCCGGCACGATCACTTCCCCGTTGCCCGAGATTACGAGAATTTCCTCTTTGTCTGCGACGATCATCAGCGCCTCCAGATTTCTCATGCCTTTATCCGATCTCCAGCGCTGAGCCAGAGCGACAGCGGCGCGCTTGAGATTTCCGGAGTGCTCCTCCAGCTTCTTTTCGAACATTTCCGTCAGCGAAAACGCATCCGCCACCGATCCGGCAAAGCCGGTGACGACGGAATTTTTATAGATCTTCCGCACCTTTTTTGCGGAAGCCTTCATGATCGTACTTTCTCCCATGGTGACCTGTCCGTCACCGCCGATGCACACGTCATCCCCCCGCTTTACCGCGACGATCGTCGTGGCATGAAACATTGAATTGCTCACCTGTATACCTCCGTTTATGTGTTTTTCTCTTCTCAAAATACTCTGTGCTTCGTGAAATCCCGGTCCGTGAGTCCCGCTCCTTTTGTTTTTTATTCCTTATGGCCGCATTCCGGATTGGAGCAGATGAGAGAATAATTTTTCGTCTTTTTTTCTGTCATCAGCGCACCGCATTCCGGACATTTCTGATTAACCGGTTTGTTCCAGTATACCTGATTACAGTCCGGATATCCGCTGCATCCGTAAAAAGTTTTTCCTTTCCGGCTCTTTCTGACGACAAGATCTCTGCCGCATTTCGGACACTTGACATCCAGCTTTTTCTGAATGGCCATGGTCGTCCTGCAGTCCGGATACCCGCTGCAGGCGATAAATTCGCCGAACCTGCCGTGCTTGATCACCAGAGGCTTTCCGCACACAGGACAGTTTTCTCCTGTCGGCTCGTCTTCAATGACAAGCTTTTCGATCGACTCGTCCGCGACCTTCAGATCTTTTTCAAAAGTGGAATAAAAATCCGAGATGACCTCATGCCAGTCCGTATTTTTGACTTCCACATCATCCAGTCTGTCTTCCATCTCCGCTGTAAATCCGACGTCGACGATCTCTCTGAAATATTTTTCCATCAGTTCTGTCACGAGCATTCCGAGGTCTGTCGGGACGAGCGTCTTTTTTTCTCTCGTCACATACTTCCGCTCGGCCAGTGTTCCGACGATCGGCGCATACGTGCTCGGACGGCCGATATTTTTTTCCTCCAGATCCTTGACCAGGGAAGCCTCCGTATATCTCGCCGGCGGCTGCGTAAAATGCTGTTCTCCTTTCAGATCGAGCAGCTTCAGCTCTTCTCCTGTCTCCAGAGGCGGAAGCATTTTATTTCTGTCTTCCTCCGAGGTGTTATTATAGACCGCAAGATATCCGTCGAATTTCAGTTTGGATCCCGTCGCCCGGAACAGATATCCGTTGTTTTCAATATCCGCGCTGACAGCATCAAAAACGGCATGAGACATCTGACTCGCTGTAAACCTGCACCAGATAAGCCGGTAGAGACTGTACTGATCCTTCGAAAGGGAGTCCTTCAGATCCTCCGGCTTCAGTTCGGGATTACTCGGTCGGATTGCTTCATGCGCGTCCTGAACATCTTTCTTTTTATTTGTATATACATTTGTTCCCAGATATTCCTGACCGTAATCAGCCAAAATCATATTTTTCGCGGTCTCTTTTGCGACATCGGAAATTCTCACACTGTCGGTACGGATATAGGTCACCAGACCGATGGTTCCCTGTCCCTTCACGTCCACGCCTTCATAAAGCTGCTGCGCGATCATCATCGTCTTCTTCGTATTGAAGTTGAGCTTATTGGACGCCTCCTGCTGCAGACTGCTGGTTGTAAACGGCGGAAGCGGACGTTTGATGCGTTCCTTTTCCTCTACTCTGCCGACACGGTAGACTCCTCCGTCGAGAGCCGCTATGATCGCGTCTGTCTCTTCTTTCGTCACAGGTTTTATCTTCTTTCCCTGATACTCCAGAAGCTTCGCCTGAAATTTTCTGCGCGCCTTTTCAAAAGTAGCGCCGACGGTCCAGTATTCCTGAGGGCCAAAAGCGCTGATCTCCCGTTCCCGGTCACAGAGAATCTTCAGAGCTGCCGACTGAACTCTGCCGGCGCTGAGCCCTCTGCGTATCTTCCGCCAGAGAAGAGGACTGATCTGATATCCCACGAGACGATCCAGGACACGTCGGGCCTGCTGCGCATCCACGAGCTTTCTGTCGATCGCTCTCGGATTCTTTACAGCTTCCTTTACCGCGTTCTTTGTGATCTCATTGAATTCAACTCTGCAGACCGCATCCTCATCGATTCCGAGGAGCTTTGCGATATGCCAGGAGATGGCTTCTCCCTCTCTGTCGGGGTCGGTGGCCAGATAAACCTTTGATGCGCCTTTTGCCTCCTTTTTCAGCATTTTAATCACATCGCCCTTGCCGCGGATCGAAATATACTGCGGTTCGAAATTATTTTCAATATCGATCCCCAGCTTACTCTTGGGCAGATCCCGAACGTGTCCCACGGATGCGATGACCTTATAGCGGCTGCCCAGAATCTTTCCGATCGTCTTGGCCTTCGACGGTGATTCCACAATGACTAAAGCTTTCCCCTTCATATTTAAAACCTTCACTTCTTTTAACATTGTCCTATAAAATCAAATTATAGGTACATTTTTTTTACTTTGCAATAAAAATTTTTCCCATCGAGGTTATAACAAATCCCTTGATCTCCAGAATCCCGACGACGGCATTAATCTCCGCGGCGCTTTTTTTCAGGCTTTCGGCGATGAAATCCGCCGTCACTTCTCCGTTGTCCCGCACGGTCTCATAAATTTTCAGTTCATCCCTTCCGAGGACAGCTTCGGCTTTTTCTCCGTATTTTTCCGGCGTTACGCCGAGCGAAAAAAGAATATCATCGACGACAGCCACTGCCTCCGCCCCGTCCTGTATCAGTTTGTTGCATCCGAGACTGCACGGAGAAGATATGTTTCCCGGTACGGCAAAAATCATGCGTCCCTGTTCTGCCGCACATTCTGCCGTGATCAGAGATCCGCTGGAAATTCCGGCCTCAGCCACGACGACTGCCTCTGAAATACCGCTGATAATCCGGTTTCTCTGCGGAAAACGGTACGGCCGCGGCGGCGTTTCAGGTTCATATTCCGAGAGCAGCAGTCCCTGCTCCGCAATACGGCGCCGCAGAGATACGTTTGCCGCAGGATAACAGATATCCACACCGCAGCCCAGCACAGCCACCGTCGCGCCTCCCGCATCCAGCGCCCCGCGGTGCGCCTCGGTATCACATCCCCAGGCCATCCCGCTGACGGTCACCAGCCCGCATTCCGCCAGTCTCTTTCCGATCTGATAGGAAACCCACTTTCCGTAAGAGGTTGCTCTGCGCGCACCTACGACGGCCACACATCGTTTCTTCAGGATCGCCGCATCTCCTGTCGCATAAAGTACCTCCGGCGGTCTGCAGATATGGCTCAGGAGCGGAGGATAATCTTTTTCTCCATGCCGTATCTCATATATCGCATTGCCTGTCTTTTTTATCATTCTCACTCCCTTCCCCGCTCTTACCGGAGTCCGTGTTCCTTGTAGCGTATCGCTTCCGCTATGTGCAGTTCTCCGATTCTGTCCTTTCCGTCCAGATCCGCGATAGTCCTGGCCGTGCGCAGAATCCGGTGACAGGACCGTACACTGAGATGCAGACGTCCCGCAGCCTCCTGAAGAAGATTTTCCGACGCTTCCCCGAGCCTGCAGAATCTGCGCAGATGATCCGCCGTCATCTGCGAGTTATAGGAGACGGATTCTGTGCGAAACCGGTTCTTCTGCATGTCGCGCGCCAGCATTACGCCTTCCAGCAGCTGCGCCGAAGACAGACAGTTCTCCTCCGCACAGCCTCCGAAAAGAGGCACTTTTTCCGGCCGGCGCACCGTGACGAACAGATCGATCCTGTCCAGAAAAGGACCGGAAAGTTTTGAACGGTATCTGGCGATCTCATACGGCGTACAGGTACACTCTCTTTTTGTGTCTCCCGCATACCCGCAGGGACACGGATTCATGGCCGCCGCCGTCAGAAATTTAGCCGGAAAAACCACTTTTCCTCCGCTCCGCACGACGGCCGCCGTCTCATCCTCCATCGGTCCCCGGAGCGATTCCAGACTCTTTCTCGGATATTCTGTCAGTTCGTCGAGAAACAGAACTCCCAGATGAGCGAGGGAAACCTCTCCCGGTTTCGGCCTCGTCCCTCCTCCCGTGAGCGCCGCCGGCGTCACTCTCGTGTCCGGAGCGCGAAACGGCCGTCTTCTGATCATGGGTTCCTCTTCATCCAGCATCCCGCAGACGCTGTATATTTTCGTAACTTCCAGCATCTCTTCATAAGTCATGGGAGGCAGTATTCCGGGAAGCCGGCGCACGAGCATCGATTTTCCGGATCCCGGAGACCCGGTCAGAAGAACATTATGCATGGCCGCCGCAGAAATCTGCAGGGCTCTTTTCGCCTCTTCCTGTCCTTTCACATCCGCATAATCCGGACTCTGCACCGCCTCCTTCTCCGCCTCCGCTTTCCGCTTTTCCTCTGTCCTGATCTGAGGTATCCGGCGTATTCCGGCGAGATGATCGAGAACCTGTCTGAGCGTCGATACCGGCAGAAGACGTATGCCGGAAACGATCGACGCCTCTTTCAGATTTCCCGACGGAATAAAAAAGTTCTTTATGCCGCAGGCGCTCAGATCGATCAGAAGAGGCAGAATACCCCTTACAGGCACCACAGATCCATCCAGTGCCAGTTCGCCGAAAAAAGCGCATTTTTCGAGCTCCTGACATCGTTTTTTTCCTGTCCTCCCTCCCGCCTGCAGAATACTTACCGCTACCGGCAGATCGAAATGCGTTCCTTCTTTGCGTATATCCGCCGGAGACAGATTGACTGTCACACGCTCACGCGGAAAATCCGCTCCGGCATTGCTGATCGCCGCCTGAACACGCTCCTTCGATTCTTTGATCGCCGTGTCCGCCAGTCCCACAATATGAAAAACAGGAAATCCGAATGTCACATTTGCTTCTACCGCTACCCGCTTCCCGTTCAGACCGGAAAGTGTGCCGCTGATCGTCCTTGAATAAATCGCTGTCCCCTCCTTTTTTCTGTCACTGTGCCGGACGTACTTCCGGACGCTTTTTCCGTGCGCCTCATCACACCGGTATGTTTTCCAGATAACGGATATAAAATCTGCCGTCCAGACAAAGGACCTCCGCCACATCCAGCCGCATCGTCCGGAAATGTACAGGATGATGCACCAGAAAATGAAAAGCGGTCTTTCTGATATGCCTGCGTTTCCGGCAGGTAACCGCCTCGCAGGGCCGGCCGTATTCCACGCCCGAACGTGTCTTCACCTCCACGAAGCACAGAATCTCTCCCGTCGGATCGAAGGCGATCAGATCGCTCTCGCCGAACCGGCACCGGTAGTTATACCGCATGATCCGATATCCCTTTTTCTCGAGATAAAGCGCCGTTCTCCGCTCGCCGTCTGTTCCCAGAGGAACGGATCCTCCTCTTTTTCTTTCTGTCATTTTTACATGCTCCTCTGTCCTCTCTGTTTTTCTCCGCTGTTTTTTCTCTATTATACCCGTATCTTTCTTTATTGTAAATATTTTCCATTCGTTATACAAAAAAAGACGGATACCGTCAGAGCTTTTCTGCTCTTCGGCGATCCGCCTCTTTCTCTTTTCTTTCCGGCGTTTTTTCAGAAACCCGCTGCCGTTTCCGGCCGGTTTTTCCGCTATCTCTTTCTCATCATCTCCCCGATCCGATCGAGAATGATCCCGGCTCCTTCGGCTTTTGTCATCTTTTCATAGGCTGTCTTTTCACCGTCAGCCGTGATAATGGTAAAGATATTCGTATCGATATCGAATCCGGCTCCCGGTGCTGACACATCATTTGCCACGATCATATCCAGATTTTTATCAGCGATCTTTTTTTCCGCATATGCTTCGAGATTCCGCGTTTCGGCCGCAAAGCCCACCAGAATCTGATCCTTTTTTCTGCTGCCCAGCGTCTTCAGAATATCCGGATTCTGTGCCAGCTCCAGAGTGATGGTATCACTCTTTTTCTTTATCTTATGCTCACAGGAATTCACCACATAAAAATCCGCCGGCGCCGCCGCTTTTACGACGGCGTCCACATCCGGAAATACCTCTTCACAGGCCTGCAGCATCTCCCGCGTCGTGGAGACGTCGATTCTGCGGATTCCGGGACTGCAGGACAGCTTTACGGGACCTGTCACAAGGGTCACCTCCGCTCCCCGGGAAAAAGCGGCTTCCGCAACGGCAAAACCCATCTTTCCGGAAGAACGGTTGCTGATATAGCGGACCGGATCGATTTTTTCCGCCGTCGGTCCGGCAGTCACGAGAAAACGCTTTCCCTCGAGATCCCGGACCTTCGCCGAAGCCGGCGCTGCCTCTGTATCCTCCGACAGAAGCCTGTGCACATAGTTTACGATTTCCGGCGGCTCCGCCATACGTCCTTTTCCCTCATAGCCGCACGCCAGCAGTCCGCTGCCCGGTTCGATGAAATAATATCCGCGTGCCTTCAGACGTTCGATATTTTCCTGAACGATGGGATTTTCATACATGTTTACATTCATGGCGGGGGCGAATACGATTTTCGCTCTTGACGCCATGATCGTCGTCGTCAGCATGTCATCCGCGATGCCCGACGCGACCTTGCCGATGACATTTGCCGTTGCCGGAGCAATCAGCATCACATCCGCTTTTTCCGCCAGAGCGACATGCCCTACCTTCCATGCTTCCGGCGTAGCGAAAGTATCGGTGACCACCGGATTTTTTGAAAGCGTGCGGAATGTGAGCGGATCCACAAAATGGCAGGCATTCTGTGTCATGATAACATCCACTTCAATTCCTTCCTTTTTCAGTCTGCTGACCACATCGGCCGCTTTGTAACAGGCGATTCCGCCGGTCACTCCCATCACTACATTTCTGCTCATCTTCTTCTGTCTTCTCCCGCTTCGCGCGTTCCGCCGCACCGCATTTTACGCAATGCCTCTCCGCCGCATCTGCTACAGATTTTCTCCTTCTTCATCATTTCTTTCAATCAGCTTTTCCAGTTCCTCGGATCTGTGATAAGTGATCAGTCCTTCTGCGATCTCCTCTGTCGCGACGGATACCGGTTTGTCGATTCCGATACTGACCAGCGCCGGTTTTCCGTCGATCAGATCGCGCGCTCTCTTCGCCGCCAGCGTCACAAGTGTATATTTGCTGTCGACCTTTTTTCTCAGCTCATTGATAGATGGATACAGCATTTATGATTCCTCCTCAATCTTCTTCAGAATTTTCTCCGCATCACGGATCCTGCTGTGCTCCGAGCGCATCACGGCGCGCACATCCTCCACAGCCTGGTTCAGATCCTCGTTGACTACAAAATATTCATAATGTCTCAGGTAACTCATCTCTGCGACCGCTTTTCCCAGACGCAGCTCGATATCCTCTCTCGATTCCGTTCCCCGGTTTTCGATACGTTTTCTCAGTTCCGCAAGCGACGGCGGCAGGATGAATATGAAAATACCATCCGGATAAGACTTTTTTACCTGCATGGCACCCTGAACGTCGATCTCCAGCAGAACATCTCTTCCCCGGGCAAGCTCCGCAAGCACAGGCGCTTTCGGTGTTCCGTAAAAATGCCCGTGGACATCGGCATACTCCAGAAAGCCGCCCTTTTCGATCTCCGCGCGAAACTCTCCGTCTGTCATGAAATAGTAGCTGACCCCGTGAGTTTCCCCCTTTCTCGGGCTGCGCGTCGTGGCAGATACGGAAAGACGGAGGTCCGGATCCTCCTTCAGGATCTCGCTGACGATCGTTCCCTTGCCCACCCCCGACGGTCCCGAAAGGACAAACAGTTTTGCATCTGACATTTTCTGTGCGCCTCCTTTTCATCCCGGCCGTATCCGAATCCGTTTCATACGGCCTGCACCTTTTTCCGGCAATCTTTCTATTCTATATTCTGAACCTGTTCCCGTATCTTTTCGATTTCACTTTTGATCTCCAAAACACACGACGTGATTTCGAGATCATTTGCCTTGGAACCGATCGTATTCGCTTCCCGGTTCATCTCCTGCACGAGAAAATCAAGCTTCTTTCCCTGAGGCTGAGAGCTGTCCGCGATAATTTTTCTCAGCTGTCCGGTATGGCTTCTCAAACGCACCACTTCTTCCGTTACATTGATCTTATCCGCAAAGAGAGCCGCCTCCAGAAGAATTTTCTCCTCCGCGCCCTCCAGAACGCCGTCCGTAAGCTCGGCAATGCGGACGCGCAGCTTTTCGGCATATTCTCTCACGACGTCCGGCGAACGCTCTTCCACACGGTTCACCAGTTCATCGATCAGAGAGGCTCTCTTCAGAATGTCCTCCGCGAGCTTTTCACCCTCGGCGGCCCGCATCTGTGTATGTCTGAGCACGGCGGTCTCTGCCGCCTCCGCCAGAGCCTGTGTGATTTCATCTTCTTTTCCGGTATCGGGAACGGACTTCATGACATCCGGCAGAGATGCGAGATATTCCGGAGAAATATTTCCCTGTGCTCCGGAAATTTCCTGCAGTTCTCTCAGACTGTGAAGATACTGCTGCGCGAGAGCTGTATTGAGAATGATGCTGACATCCTCCTCCCCCGTATTTTCGACTGAGATAAAGACCTCTGCCTTTCCCCTCAGAACGGATGATCTGACGATCTTCCGTATCCTGTCTTCCGCAAAGGAATACCGGCGCGGCATCTTTACACTGACATCACTGTAACGGTGATTCACCGACCGGATCTCTACCGTGATATTCCGTTTTCCGTCTGAATATTCGCTCCGTCCGAAGCCTGTCATACTCTTGACCACGACATTACTCCTCCGTTTCGCCCGTACAGATCAGAACCGCCGGTCCCTGCATAAAGACGGTGCCGTCGTCTGCAAAGGAGACCGTCACCTCTCCCCCGGGCATCGTCACGCGTATCTCATCTCCGCAGCCTGCACACAGACGCGCTGCCGCAGCGGCACTGCATGCTCCCGTGCCGCAGGCCAGCGTCTTGCCGGCGCCGCGTTCCCACGTGCTGCACAGGATATGCGAGTCACTTTTTACACTGACAAAATTTACGTTTGTGCCCTCCGGCTGAAACAGCGGAGCATGTTCGATCTTTTCCCCGCTCTGCCAGGCCTTCTGATCCAGTTCCTCCATCGAGCCGTCTTTGTCCTCTTTTCCGGAGGAAAAAAGGACGGCATGAGGAACACCCAGATGAGTCGACCAGATCGTGCCGAAATCTTCGGATTCCGCTTTCCGGAAAGAATCCGGCACACCCATATCGACACGGATTTCCGAAACCCTCGCCGCGCTTTTTATCACTGTGATATGTTTGATGCCGTCATCCGTTTCGACGGTGAAGATATCGCCGTCCACAATGCCGTGATCCCGGACAAACTTCGCAAAGCATCGTATTCCGTTTCCGCACATGGAAGCCCGGCTTCCGTCGGAGTTGAAAAAAGCCATTCTCACATCGGCGCATGCCGAAGGAACAGCGGCGATAAAGCCGTCCGCCCCTACGCCGAAATGGCGGTCACAGAGAGAACGGATCTGCGCCTCGTCGAACGTACCTTCCGGTTCCATCCTGTCTGTCAGCAGAAAATCGTTTCCGGTACCCTGATATTTACAAAATTTCAATTACTTTTCTCCTAAAATATGTTATCATTCATATCAGACATTTCAGAGGGACAGGTCTGCCGCGCGGCTTCCGTTTTCTCCGGATTTTCCGCCGGGAATCGGCCCCTCTCCTGTCCTGACATCAGCGTTCATTATATAACGTCAGTCCTGTGTTTTCAATACTTGAATGGCGTTAAAAAACATATACCGGAGGTTCATTTATCATGGCATTTGACGGAATCGTGACCACTGCCGTCACGAAAGAACTGAGTGACCGCCTTACCGGCGGCAGAATAGATAAAATCTACCAGCCGTCGCCGGACGAGATTTTCATGAATATACACTGCGGCAGCGAGAAATACCGGCTTTATCTCTCCGCAAACACGAATCACGCCGGCGTCTACCTCACGGAGGAAAAGAGCGTCAATCCTCAGAATCCCCCCGGCTTCTGCATGCTTCTGCGCAAGCATCTGCAGAGCGCCCGCATCCGTGAAATCCGCCAGGTAGACTCCGAACGGATCGTGGAGATCTTCACAGACGCGGTCAACGAGCTGGGATTCAGCGTCAAGCACCGGCTCGTCATCGAAATCATGGGCAAGCACAGCAATATTCTGCTCGTCGATATTTTCAGCGGAAAAATCGTCGACTGCATAAAGAGGATCTCGGTCGACGTCAGCCGCTACCGCCAGACGCTTCCCGGTCTCGCCTATATATCGCCTCCCTCTCACGGAAAAATATCCTATTTCGGTCTGACATATCCCCGCTTCGAAGAAGCTGTCCTGGCAGCCGGTTTTACGGAGGAACCGGAAAAAGCGCTGGTAAAGGCGATCGCCGGAATCAGTCCGGCCATCGCATCGGAGATCATTTTCCGCGCGGAGCACAGCGGAGGCAGTCTTCTTCGGAATGCCTGCGATGAACTGCTCAGAATCACCTCTGCCGCCGCAGACGGACGCGCCGAACCTCTGCTTTACCTGGACGAATCCGGCGCTCCCGCGGATTTTCACGTCGTCCCTTTTCTGATGTACGAAACTTCCCGCCGCGCTGTTTCCTGCCGTACCGTCAGTGAAGCCTGCGAAAAATATTTTGAAGGCCGTACCTCTTCCAACAGAATCCGTCAGAAATCACAGGATATGAGGAGAAGCGTCACAGCACATCTCGACCGTCTTCTTCTGAAAAAGCAGCGTCTGTCGGAAGACCTTCTTCAGGCCGAAAATTCCGAAAAATACCGTCTTTACGGCGAGCTTCTGACCGCCAGCCTGCACAGCGTCAGAGAAGGCAGAAATTCCGCCGAGGTGCTGAACTATTACACCGGCGAAATGATGTCGATTCCTCTGGATTCCCGCTATTCCGCCGCTAAAAACGCCCAGCGGTACTTTAAAAAGTATTCGAAGGCAAAGACAGCCGTCGTGGAAAAAAAGATTCAGCTGGAAGAGACAGAACGTGAAATCACATATCTGAATTCTGTACTGACATTTATCGACAATGCGGAAAATGTCGAAGATTTGGAGGATATCCGCTCCGAACTGATCGAAAGCGGCATTCTGCGCCGGAAAAACACAAAGGAAAAACCGCGCCGGAAAAAAATGCAGCCTGTCGAATATATTCTCTCCTCCGGAAAGCGCGTTCTCGTGGGACGGAACAACCGCGAAAACGACATTCTGACCTTCCGCACAGCTTCACCGAAGGATATCTGGTTTCATGCCAAGGACATTCCCGGTTCTCACGCCGTGCTTTTTACAGAGGGAAAACAGCCGGAAGACAGCGATATCTACGAGACGGCCGCCATCGCCGCCTTTCACAGCAAAGCCAGACTTTCCGGCAACGTCCCGGTGGACTATGTCCGGATAAAATATGTGAAAAAACCGAACGGAGCCAGACCGGGCTATGTGATTTTCACCAACAACAATACTGTCTATGTGGATCCGAAACGGCCTCAGCAGACAGAAAAATAACAGAAAGATTCCAGGAGGTTCCATCATGCATATCATACGGAAAACATTCGGAGAAATGGACAATAACTGCTATATTCTCTTTGACCGGGACGGCGGCGAAGCCTATATCATCGATCCGGGCTATGAGGCGAAAAAAATAGAAGCCGTGATCAGGAAACACCGCCTCTGTGTTCAGGGAATTCTCGCAACGCATCACCACTACGATCATACCGACGCCTGCGAGCAGCTGAGAAAAGATCTCGGCACCTGTGTCTTCATGAGCGGAAAAGACGCAAAACATTACAAAGGGACTGTCGATCGCCTCCTCTCCGAAGGCGATGTCCTGAAAATCGGAGAAGAGGTGCTGCGTGTCATCGAGACGCCGGGGCATACAGACGGCGGCCTTTCCTTCCTCTGCGATACGTCAAAATGCATCTTTACCGGCGATACTCTGTTTTCCACCGATACCGGCTACGCTATCTTTGAAACAGGTTCCCCGGACGATATGGAACGTTCCGTCAAAAAGATCAGCACTCTGCTCTCCGACGATTATGTCGTCTGGCCCGGTCACGAGGAAAATGCCACTATGGCTTTCATACGCCGGCACAACCGCGATTTCATGGAATATGTACAGGGAATCCATCCGGCGCATACGAAAATGGATCCGGAATCCATCCGCAAATCACAGTAGACGCAGACTTTTTCGGATATTTTTCCGCATTGTTTTCGGAAAAATATCCTGTATCCGAAAGATTTTTTCAGAAAATGACATAAAAACATTTTTTCCTGTAAAATCATACGTTCTTCCTCTTCGGCAGTTGTTCTCCGGACAAAACAGCTGTTATAATATATGACTGTCGATATCATGAATTGTTTCATTATATCATTTCATTATTTACTGTTTATATATTATTTAAGATGGGGGAATTTATGAAAAGAGAAAGTTTTAAATCGCGTCTGGGATTTATCCTGATCTCTGCGGGCTGCGCCATCGGTATCGGAAATGTGTGGCGGTTTCCGTATATTACCGGATATTACGGCGGCGGCGCCTTTGTGCTGTTTTATCTGCTCTTTCTGGTCATCATGGCTGTGCCTGTACTGACGATGGAACTCGCGATCGGCAGAGCGAGCCGCAAGAGTACGATGCTCGCCTACAACGAGCTCGAAAAGCCGGGACAGAAATGGCATATACACGGTATTTTCGCTCTGGCCGGAAATTATGTACTGATGATGTACTACACTACCGTGGCGGGCTGGATGCTCAGCTATATGGTCAAATTTCTCTCCGGCAGATTTGAAGGAGTCGATGCTGCCGCTTCCGGCCCGATCTTCGACGAAATGCTCGCGAATCCGTGGGAAATGGGCTTCTGGATGCTCGTTACCGTCATCTTCGGCTTTATCATCTGCGGCAGAGGTCTTCAGAACGGACTGGAAAAAGTTTCTAAATTCATGATGATCGCTCTGCTCCTGCTCATCGTCGTTCTCGCCGTCCGCAGTCTGACGCTGGACGGTGCTTCAGAGGGACTCGCCTTCTACCTGAAACCTGATTTCGACCGGATGATGGAAGTCGGCGTCCTCAACACGATGGCCGCCGCGATGAATCAGAGCTTCTTCACCATGAGTCTCGGTATCGGCGCCATGCTCATCTTCGGCAGCTACATGAACCGGGATCATGCGCTTCTCGGCGAAGCGGGCAGAATCGCCGTACTCGACACTTTCGTGGCCGTCTGCTCCGGACTTATCATTTTTCCGGCCTGCTTCGCGTTTGACGTGACTCCGGATCAGGGACCTTCCCTTCTCTTCGTCACGCTGCCCGGCGTATTCAATTCCATGGCCGGCGGACGCTTCTGGGGAGCGCTTTTCTTCCTCTTCATGGCGTTTGCGTCGATCACCACGGTGCTCGCCGTATTCGAAAATATCGTCGCCTGCTGCATGGAGAAATGGAATATGAGCCGGAAAAAGGCGTGTATTCTGAACGGTGTTCTGATCGCGCTGCTTTCCATGCCGTGCGTCCTCGGATATAACGTGTGGAGCGGCATCACAGTCGGAGGCAAGAATTTCCTCGACATGGAGGACTTCGTCGTCAGCAACCTGCTGCTGCCGGTCGGCGCTCTGGTTTACCTGCTGTTCTGTGTCAGCCGGGTCGGCTGGGGATTCAAAAACTATCAGAAAGAAGCAAACACCGGAAAAGGTGTCGGCATTCCGAACTGGATCCGCGGCTATGTCACCTTCGTTCTGCCGATTCTGCTGGTACTGATCCTCGTTCTCGGTCTCATCTGATCTTTTTACTCCGCTTTTACCGTGTCTGCCAGAACCGGTTCCGCCAGACACGGCGAAGAAGGCAGATCATACGGTCTGCCTTCTTCTTTTTTCAGTTCTTCTTCCTCTTCGCTGCGGCCCCGCGCCTCCGACAGGAATCAGATCGATCTCACCTGTCAGCGTATTTACTTTCGCCACTCTGACGGAAATTCTGTCTCCTACAGCGAAGGTTTTTCTTCTGTTCTCTCCGATCATACGATAATTTTTTTCATCGCAGATATAGTAATCGTCTCTGAGTACCTCCACCGGTACATATCCTTCCGCCGTATTTTCCAGCTCCACAAAAAATCCCCCGCTGATCACACCGCTGATCATGCCGCTGAAGATCTCTCCCGTAAACCGCTTCATATATACCGCTGTCATTCGTTTTTCCACAGCCCGTTCCGCATCTGTCGCCGCGCGCTCGCGCTCGGAGGATATCTCCGCCGCATCCGCGGTGAGTTTCATCAGTCTGCGGTAACGCTTCATATCAGCCGTTCCGCGGATCGTATCTCTGAGAATCCTGTGAACTATGAGATCGGGATATCTGCGGATCGGAGAGGTAAAATGACAGTAATACCGGAAGCCGAGTCCGAAATGACCCTTGCACTCCGTATCATAGACGGCTTTTTTCATGGATCTCAGCGCAATCCGGCCGATTACGCTTCCGCAGTTCCGCTCTTTCGCCTGGATGAGGAGATCCTGAATCGTCCCGGGACGGATGCCGGCACAGGAACCGTGCAGAGTCAGGCCCAGACTTCCTGCAAAACGTTTCAGTTCCTCCATTTTCATCTGATCCGGTCTGTCGTGCACACGATAGACGAAAGGAATTTCCATCCAGAAGCAGTGCTCCGCCACGACACGGTTTGCCTGCAGCATGAATTCCTCTATCATCCTGTTTGCCGTTCTGCGCACGGAAGGCTCCACCGACAGAACATCGCCGTCTTCATCCACGCGAATACGGGGTTCCTGTACCTCAAAGTCGATGCTTCCCTCGCCGAATCTCTTTTTCGACAGGACAGAGGCCAGATCTTTCATATCGCAAAGCATCGGATACAGCGCTTCATATTTTTCCATGAGCTGTCCGTCCCCGCCTTCCAGAAGATCCGAAATCTCATCATAAACCAGCCGGGCACAAGAACGGATGACACTCTCGTAAATACGGTAGGATACCACATTTCCCTCTTCATCTATGTTCATCTCCGCCGTCAGCGTCAGCCGGTCCTCCCCTTCATTCAGACTGCAGATACCGTTTGAAAGCTCTTTCGGAAGCATCGGACAGACTCTGTCCGGAAAATAGACGCTGCAGCCGCGCAGAAGAGCCTCCCGGTCCAGTGCAGAACCCTCTTTCACGTAATGACTTACGTCTGCGATACAGACATAAAGAATATAGCCGCCTTCCGGCGTACGTTCCACCCTCACCGCATCATCAAAATCTCTGGCATCTTCTCCGTCGATCGTAACGATCATTTTTTCTCTCAGATCTTCTCTGCCGTCCAGATCGGCCTCGCTCAGCTCTCCCGGAATCTTTCGTGCCTCCTGCATGACTTCTCCGCAGAATTCCGTCCGGATATCATAACGGTCTAAGACAGCAGCCTCTTCCGCTGCTCCTTCGCCGGCCCGTCCGTAAATTTCCGTAACTTCTCCTCTCATGACCGGAGAACGATCCGGATATTTTGTAATCGTCACCCGGACCTTATCTCCGGCCCGCGCCTGCATGGTTCCGCTCTCATCGATACGTATCCTGTCCAGACGCCTGTCATCCGGCAGAAGAAAATACTGTTTTCCTCTGTTCATAAAGGTTCCCGTGGCAAAGGTCAGCGTGTGCGATACGATTTTTTCCACGCTTCCCGAACGTCTCTCTCCGTTTCTCTCCGACATCAGACGTACGAGTACCCGGTCTTTGTCGATCGCATGATTCATGTGAGACCGCGGTATGAAAATCTCCTCTCCCCGGTCGTCCGGCTGAAAAAAGCCGAACCCGCCCGCGCTGCGGCGCACCGTTCCCGACAGGAGATCATAGGCTTCCGGGAGCATATACCGTCCTTTTCTGCTTTTTACAATCTTGCCCTGCGTCTCCAGATGATCGAGTTCCTCCAGAACCGCGCCGTATTCGTATACCTGCGCACCGACCGCTTCCAGAATCTCACGTTCGCCGGTCAGGCGCCGGGAGGAATCGCCCGCCGCTTTCATCAGAAGTTCTCTGATTTCCTGCCTTCTCTGTTCCCCGATATCATTTTTTCGTGCGTATTTTTTTCCCATCGTTCCGATTTCCCCTATGTATCCTGTCTGTCTGATATAACTCCTGCTTTTTCCCGGAAGCGGGACAGAGACGGCTGCTGTTAAAGCACATCTCTGCCCGTCCTCTCTCTTTCAGCGCTCCGCTTCCGAAGCATGCTCCGGTGTATCAGCGCGGCCCGAAGATTCCTGCGCCGAACCGTTTCTGTCATCCCCCGTCACGGCATCCTTCGCATCCTCCGCCGTATCTTTTACGCCGTCAGCGATATCTTTTCCCATATTCTTCGCATCCTCGGCTGCATCTTCTGCGCCTTTTCTGACATCCTCCGCCGCATCTTCGACATCTCTTTTCGCATCATCAGCCGCATCCTTCGCATCATCGGCGAGATCTTTTCCTGCTCCCTCCACCTCTCCGGCAGCACTGCTGTGCGAACCTTTGTCTTCTGACGCAGTGTCGCTTCCGCATGCGGAAAATATGAGAAGTGAACATAACAGCAGCAACGCGATCACAAAACGTGTCTTTTTCATGATTTTCTCCTTTCGCACGAAAATATGCATCTTTCTGCGATGATTATTATCCGCCGTTATGACGCATTTTATTCGGAAACAGGAGAAAACTCTGAACAAAAACGAATCCGGCTTTCTTTATGCAAAAAACGGGCAGAAACAAAATCTGCCCGTTTTTTCGCATTTATTCGATTGCCGTCAGCGCAACAGCACAGATGAAAAATACTACTGCGCCCGCCGCCGTGATTCTGCTGAGAATCGTTTCATAGCCGCTGCTCTTTTTCTTTCCGAAGAGCTGCTCGGCTCCGCCGCCGATAGAACCGGAAAGGCCGGCGCTGTTGCCCGACTGAAAGAGAATACTGGCGATCAGTACGATCGATGCGATCAGCAGCAATATCATCAATACGATTTTCATGCGGATGACCTCCTTTATATCTGTTTTCTCTATATCTTTGTCATCGTCCCCTGACCCTGATTCTTCAGGGAGCGGTCTGACTCCTCCGAATGACAGAAATACAAAATCCGTTCTATTATATCATCTCTTTCAGTAATAATCAATCTATGAAATCGCCTTTTCCGCATATCATCCGCGGCGCTCCTCTTTGTCCGGCGCTTTACGTATTTTTCCGCACCATCTTTTTCCGGAGACGGTTTCCGCTATTTCAGGTTATAGAAGCTGTCGATACCTCTGTATTCCGCCGTCTCGTCCAGCAGCTCCTCGATGCGCAGAAGCTGATTGTATTTTGCCACACGGTCTGTGCGCGACGGAGCTCCCGTCTTGATCTGACCCGCATTCAGGCCTACGACGAGATCTGCGATCGTCGTATCCTCCGACTCTCCGGAGCGGTGGGAGACGACAGCCGTATAGCCTGCTTCCTTCGCCATCTCGATGGCGTCCAGCGTCTCTGTCAGCGTACCGATCTGATTGACCTTGATCAGAATCGCATTTGCGACTCCCATCTCGATACCCTTCTTCAGGCGTTCCGTATTCGTCACAAAAAGATCGTCTCCTACCAGCTGAATCTTGCCGCCGAGTCTTTCCGTGAGAAGCTTCCAGCCCTCCCAGTCTTCTTCCGCAAGACCGTCTTCGATGGAAATGATCGGATACTTTTCGCACAGTCCGGCGTAATAGTCGACCATTTCCGCCGCTGTCTTTTTAATTCCCTCTCCCGCGAGGAAATAGAGTTTTTCTTCCGCGTCATAAATCTCGGTAGCCGCTACGTCGAGCGCGATTCTGATATCGCGTCCCGGAACATAGCCTGCCTTTTCGATAGCCTCCACGATGTTTGCGATCGCGTCCGCATTGGAGGCCAGATTCGGGGCAAAGCCGCCTTCGTCGCCGACTGCCGTATTCATGCCCTTTGATTTGAGCACAGCTCTGAGATTGTGGAACACCTCCGCGCACATTCTCAGCGCTTCGCGGAAGCTTCCGGCTCCGACCGGCATGATCATGAATTCCTGAATGTCGACATTATTGTCTGCATGCTTTCCGCCGTTGAGAATATTCATCATCGGTACAGGAAGAACCTTGCCGTTTACGCCGCCGATGTACTGAAAAACAGGCAGGCCGAGGGATTCCGCGGCCGCACGCGCCACCGCCAGAGAGACACCGAGAACAGCGTTTGCTCCGAGCTTCGCCTTGTTCGGCGTTCCGTCCAGTTCGATCAGCAGCTTGTCGAGAGCCGGCTGATCAAAAGGATTCATTCCGATGATCTCATCCGCGATAATATCATTTACGTTGCTTACAGCCTGAAGCACACCCTTTCCGAGATATCTCGCCGGATCGCCGTCTCTGAGTTCCACCGCTTCAAAAGCGCCTGTGGAAGCGCCGGACGGAACGATAGCACGGCCGATGGAGCCGTCGTCAAGATAGACTTCCACTTCCACTGTGGGATTTCCCCTGGAATCGAGTACCTCACGGGCCATGACCTCTTCAATGTAAGACATTTCAAACCTCCTGTGTCTCTTTCTTAAAAAAATTTCCGCTGTCGAAAAAACAGCCTTCCGGAGATATTTTACTGGACTTTCGGTGTTTTGCCTACCACATCCGGATCAAAATTTACGATTTGTGCAAATTCTCCCGCATCGAGGCTCGCGCCGCCCACCAGAGCTCCGTCGATATCACTCATATTCATCAGCTCGGCAATATTTGATTTTTTCACACTGCCGCCGTACAGAATGACGATCTGCTCCGCCGCTTCGGCGTCATACAGATCCGCCATCACGGAACGAATAAAAGACGCCATCTCATTCGCCTGTCCGGAAGTCGCAGTCCGGCCCGTGCCGATGGCCCAGACCGGCTCATAGGCGATGACCGTCCCGGCGGCCTCTTTTCCGCCGATCCCTTCAAAGCATCCGGCAAGCTGTTTTCTGACAGTATCGAAATGTTCCCCCGCTTCGCGCTGCTCCAGCGATTCTCCTACGCAGAGAATCGGACGGATCTTATGGGAGTGAGCCGCCTTCAGTTTCTCCGCGCATGCCGCATCAGTCTCCGCGAAATACATGCGGCGCTCCGAATGGCCGATGATCACATACTCGATCCCCATGTCCTCGAGCATGGCCGGCGAAATCTCGCCCGTGTACGCTCCGCTGTCCGCAGAATGCATATTCTGCGCGCCCACACCGATACCGCGAAGCAGAAAAATGACTTTCAGCGCCGCCATATGGATAAACGGCACACATACCGCCACATCGACTTTTTTGAGATCTACGTCCTCCGCCTTCAGTCTTTCGATCAGTTCCTCACCGTACGCCGTGGAATCCTCCACCAGCTTATTCATCTTCCAGTTTGCGGCTATCAAGGGTTTTCTCATATTTTTCTCCTCTCTGCGGCATCATCTGCGATTTTATTCTCTCCGCCGTTTTCCGTCTGCAAAAGCTATTTTTTCCCGTGTACTAATCCATCAGGCATTCCACACCCGGCAGGAGCTTGCCCTCCAGAAATTCGAGAGAAGCGCCGCCGCCCGTGGAAATATGGGAGATATGATCCTCCATTCCGAACTGACGTACCGCAGCCGCACTGTCACCGCCGCCGACGACAGTCGTTCCGCCGCATTTATTCATGGCCGCTGCGACGGCCCGCGTTCCTGCGGAAAAGTTTTCCATCTCAAATACGCCCATCGGCCCGTTCCAGACTACCGTTCCGGAAGAGACGATCGCCTCTTCATACAGCTTCTGTGTCTTCGGGCCGATATCGAGACCCATCCTGTCCGCAGGCATCGCATCCGCCGCATAGATATCATGAGGAGAATCATTGCTGAACGCATCCGCACAGACCACATCCGACGGAAGAAGAAATTCGATACCGTTTTCTCCCGCCTTTTTCATAAGGTCACGCGTCATTTCTATCTTATCCTCTTCCAGCAGTGACGTGCCGATTTCATATCCTTTCGCTTTCAGGAAGGTATACGCCATTCCGCCGCCGACGATAATCCGGTCGACCTTGTCGAGAAGATTTTCGATGAGAGGAATCTTATCGCCTACCTTTGCTCCGCCCAGAACAGCGGTAAAAGGCCTCTGCGGATTTTCGAGAGCATCTCCGAAAAAGCGAAGCTCTTTTTCCATCAGAAATCCGCTGACTGCCGGAAGGAACGCCGCAATGCCCGCCGTCGAGCAGTGAGCACGGTGAGCCGTTCCGAAAGCGTCATTGACGAAGATATCGGCCAGCTGCGCCAGTTCCCGCGAAAAGCTCTCATCATTTTCCGTCTCTTCTTTGCGGAACCTCACATTTTCGATCAGCATGATTTCTCCCGGCTTGAGAGCTGCCGCTGCCGCCTTTGTCTCCGGCCCTGTCACCTCCGGTTCGCTTACGAAGAGAACCTCTTTTCCAAGCAGCTCCGCCAGTCTGTCCGCCACGACGCGCAGCGAATATTTCGGATCCGGCTTTCCTTTCGGTCTGCCCAGATGAGAAGCGAGAATAACCGCCGCGCCATGGCCGGCCAGATATTCAATCGTCGGCAGAGCCCCCCGTATTCTGCGATCGTCCGAAATTCTGCCTTCTTCATCTGTCGGAACATTAAAATCGCACCGCATGAACACTTTCTTTCCATTCACGTCGATATCTCTTACCGTTTTTTTCATTGATTCCTCCTGAAAACAAATCTGATATGATTTAGAACAAAAGAGCCGATAATGAAATCCGGGTTTTCTGTCTGCACATAGCAGCGCTCTTCATCACGGCTCTCTCCGCCGTCTGACAGAAGAAGCCGGTATTCCGAGCTCTTCCCGGTATTTCGCAATCGTCCTTCGGGATACCGCGATTCCCTTGATCAGAATCGCTTCTGCGATCGAACGGTCGCTTAGAGGAGACGTCCGGTCCTCTCCCTCCACGAGTTTGAGAATCAGAGTCTTCAGACCCTCGGATGTCGCCGACTGCCCTTCCGCTCCGAAAAATCCCGATGTTCCGGAAAAGAAATAACGCAGCTCAAAGATCCCCTGAGAACACTGAAGATACTTTCCGTTTACCGTACGGCTGACCGTGGACTCATGAACATCCGTCTTTTCCGCGATCTGCTTCATCGTCATCGGCTTCAGCCATGCTGTTCCTTTTTCAAAAAACTCCCTCTGCTCCTCCACGATCGCCGAAACGACCTTTCTGATCGTTTCTCTTCGGTGTTCGATGCTGCGGATCAGCCAGGAAGCGTCATTCAGCCGGCCGGTCAGAAAAGAGACCACTCCGGGATCGCGTCCGGTATCTTCCATCATCTTTCTGTAATCGCTGCGTATGATCAGACGCGGAGCGGTATGGCTGTTTATTCTGACCTGATAACGGTTTTCTGTCCGTTCCACTGTGACGTCCGGCACGATGTAGCCTGCCGTACCTGCGGAAAAGAAATTCCGCCCCGGCTTCGGCTCCAGAGAACGGATCAGTTCGGCGGAGTCCCGGACTTCCTCCGCTGTCATGCCGACAGAGCGTGCCACTACGGAAAACCTGCCGCGCGCGATATCCTCCAGATGTCTGTCAATAATCCGGCTGAGCCTGTCGTTCAGCCTGCCTATCGCATCAAGCTGGATTTTCATGCTCTCCCGCAGATCCGAAGCAGCCACTCCCGGCGGATCGAACGTCCAGATCAGCCTTCTCGCCTCTTCCACGTCCTCTTTTCCGATTCCGAGCTGCCCCGCAATCTCTTCCGGAGAAAAGGTCAGATATCCGTTTTCGTCCAGAGTCTGAATGATATAAGCAGCCGTCGCTTTCTTCAGATAAGGCCCGTCACAGAAGTCCAGCTGGCTTAAAAGATTTTCTTCCAGTGTCAGTTCATCTGTGGAGCCGAACTCAAACGACCGCGGTCCTGTATCCTGAAACGCTCCGCTTACACGGTATCTGCCGTATTCGGGATCATAATCGTATCCGCCGTATTCGCTGACTTCTGAGCTGTACCAGTCATACTCCCCGCCGTCTCCCTCATACTCGTCCGTTTCCTTTTCCTCCTGCGGATTCATGATCCGGTCCGCATCCACCATCTGATGAATCGACGATTCCTCCTCGCCGAAATCGAGAACCGGGTTTTCCGTCATTTTTTCGGAAATGAAATCCGCCAGTTCACTGCTGGTGAACTGCAGAAGGTTCAGAGACTGGATCATTTCAGTACTCAGGATCAGTTTCTGTGTCTGTTCCGTTTTTAATTGATTTCCCAGAATCAGTTCCATCTTCTTCCTCTTATCTGATCAAATTTCTGAAACGCAAAACAAAAAACATTGATCTTACGCCGTTTCATATAGAACCCCGGCAAAACACAGAAAAACGCCGGCTTTCTCTGACGGCTCTGACAACTCTTCCGCCGTCGCCGCCGGTCATTTTAATCTTATTATTCATTATAGCATAAAATAGCATAAACAATTTATGAAATATACCACTATGCAAACCCTCCGGCATTCTCCGTCAGACGAGCCCGGGAAAACCGTTCTGGCGCAGCGCTTCATACAGCAGAACCGCTACGGAATTCGAGAGATTCAGAGAGCGGAGATCTGTATCGTCGCCCATCGGAATACGTACGGCAGTATCCGGATGACGGGCGATCAGGTCTTTCGGAAGGCCCGCCGTCTCTCTTCCGAAGAGAAGAAAAGCTCCCTTTTCATAGGTGACATCTGTATATCTGACGCCTCCGTGTGTCGTGGCGAGATACAGTTTTTCCTTTCCGTATTTTTTCATGAATTCGTCCAGATTTTCGTGCACTTCCAGATCGAGATGATCCCAGTAATCGAGTCCCGCGCGCCTGACAGCTCTGTCATCGATGGAAAATCCGAGCGGCTTTACCAGATGAAGCTTCGCTCCGGTAATCGCACAGGTACGCGAAATATTTCCCGTATTGGGCGGAATCTCAGGTTCTACCAGAACCACGTGAAACGGACATTTTTTCTCCTGCATCTTCTTTACCGCCTTTCTCTGCAGATTTTTTCCGCTGTTTTTCAGGATAACAATATTGCTGACTTCTGTCAAATCTTATGATATAATGTACGCCGCAAACGATAGTGAAGGAGAAAAAAGATATGGCATTGTATCAGGATTGGGTCAGTCTTTATGAAAACCAGACCCAGGACAGTTTCAGAGATTTCTGGAGCCGTTACTCTGCGGCCGAGACGGTGATCTACAGCTCTATCCTCGCTGATCCGTCGGTAAAGATGAAAGGCACCGTCAGAGAGCAGGCGGAAAAGCTCGGCGTAGATAAGGTTCTCTTCATGGGATTTTTAGACGGCATCAATGACAGTCTGCGTCAGAAGCTCGAGATCGAGGATATGACAGAGGATTCCGAATTTGAACTGGATATCGATCCCGAAAAACTCTACTTTAATATGCTCGACGCCAAAGCGGACTATCTGTATACGCTTCCGGAGTGGGATTCGATTCTCAGCGAAGAGAAAAGAGCCGAAATCACAAAAGCCTACCGCCGTTCGAAGACAGTCGTCAAAGAGCCGAAAATCGGAAGAAACGATCTCTGTCCGTGCGGCAGCGGAAAAAAATACAAAAAGTGCTGCGGAAAAAATCTTTAACGCCGGACAGCACTGAAAATTTCCGTCTTCTGCAGACTCATCAAAAAAACAGCGTTTTCCGAAAAAGGAAAAACGCTGTTTTTTCATTGTCTCTTTCGCTCCTTTTTTCCGCTTCTGACACCGAAAATTCCGATCAGAAGCAGAATCACCGTCACGCCTCCCATACACAAAAAGGCGACATTGATCCCGTGCATAGACGCTTCCGCGCCATAACTCCGCACGGATTTTTCCGACACGACAGACATGACTGTCACAAAGACTGCCGTTCCGACCGCTCCTGCCACTGTGCGCAGCGATGTCAGAAGAGCTGTGCCGTGAGCTGTCAGATCCCCCGGTATGCTTTCCGTTCCCCAGGTGACGAGCGGCATCATGAGAAAACCGACCGATACACTGCGCAGCACATTCCACAGCGCCGCCACGACAACCGGCGTTTCCGTACGAATGAAAAACATCCCGAGACAGCTCAGAAGCATCGACACCGATCCGGCAGCGAACAGAATCTTTATTCCCAGCCTGTCATACATTCTTCCGGCGAAAGGACTGATAAATGCCATCATGGCGGAGCCCGGCAGTACGATCAGTCCCGAGACGGTCGCGGAATACCCCATGACAGACTGCGCATACAGCGGCATGAGCACGGAGGAACCCATCATCACAAAATACAGAAGCATGCTCCCCGCAACACTGAGGAAATAATTTCTGTTTTTCAGAATTCTCAGCTCCAGAAACGGCTGTCCGATATGTAGCTGACGAAAGGAAAAGACAGCTGCGGCAACGGCGCCCGTCAGCAGCACGGGCAGTACCTGCGGACTGAAAAAGCTGTAATTTCCGATATTTCCGACTCCCAGTGTAATTCCGCCGAAAGCCAGTATACTGATGAGAAAGGACGGCACATCGAATTTTTTTTCCGATGTCTCGAGCACATCATCGAAGACACACCAGGCTGTGATCAGCGCCGCAGTCATGATCACAGCCGCAATGGCAAAGATCATCCTCCAGCTGAAAAGATCGACGATAAAGCCGGCCACTGTCGGCGCGATGACAGGCGCGGCTCCGATCGACAGGCCGTACCAGCCCATCGCCGTCCCCCGTTCCTCTGCCGGATAAATCGACAGGATAATGACCTGAGCCATCGAGGACAGAATCCCGCTTCCCACAGCCTGCAGGATCCTGGCCGCCATGACAGTCGGAAAACCAGGCGCCGCGATACAGAACACAAGCCCTGCGATAAAGACGGTTATTCCCGACAGATACAGACGACGCGTGGGAAAACGGGTTATCAGAAAAGCGGTCAGCGGCATGATGACCGCCATGGCGAGAGAATACCCACTGGTCAGCCACTGCCCCGTGGTAACGCTAATTTCCAGATCCTCTGTCACAGCCGGCAGCGCCGTCGTCAGCGCGGTAGCCAGCATCGATGACGCGATACATACGATGACGAGATTGATAAAGATCAGCTTCCTTTTCCGTCCGCTGACCGCCGTTTTTTCTCTTATTCTTTCCTTCATTACTTTCTGCTCCGCTCGTATCCGTTTCTTCATTTTCAAAGTTTTTCAAACAGAAACGGGCGAGATTTTTCTCACCCGTCATTTTCCGCTACAGCTCGAGGCTGATCATATCCTCATAAGTTTCTCTTCTGGCCGCAAGGCGCGCCTTTCCTTCGTTCACCACGACGACCGCCGGCTTCGGCACTCTGTTGTAGTTATTTGCCATCGAATGATTATAGGCTCCCGTGCACAAGACGGCGATATGATCACCGCGCGAAAGCTCCGGAAGCATCACATCCCAGGCCAGAATATCCCCCGATTCACAGCATTTGCCTGCGACAGTCACTTTCCTGTCATACGGCAGATCCGCTTTTTCCACGGCTCTGACCTCATATTCCGCTCCGTAAAGCGCCGGACGCGGATTGTCCGGATAACCGCCGTTTATGCCGATATACGTTCTTCCCGCGGCATTCGTCTTCACAGCTCCTACCTCATATACCGTAATCCCCGCCTCACTGACGACCCACCGTCCGGGCTCGATCGTCACTGTAGGTCTGGTCATGCCGTTTTTACGGCAGAAGTCCTCAATCTTTTCCATCACAGGATCCATAAAATAGGAAAGCTTCGGCCTTTCCGGATCTCCCGCATACTGTACTCCGAATCCGCCGCCGCAGTTGATCTCTCCGGCTTCATAACCCGTCTGCTCTCTGAGCCTGAAAAGCATGTCCAGAATGATCTGTGCAGCCATGATATGAGAAGAATTATCGTGCAGCTGAGATCCCACATGATAGTGAAAACCGCGCAGATCGATATTCGGTGAATTCTGCGCCTGCTGCGCCGCGCCGCCGAGAATCTCCTCCACGGAAAACCCGAACTTCGAATCCAGCTGACCTGTAGAGATATACTCGTGTGTGTGGCTGTCTACTCCCGGCGTCACACGCAGAAGCACGGATGAAACGACACCGGCCTCACCCGACAGGCGGTCGAGCAGAGCCAGTTCCGAGAGATTGTCCACGACGATCGTTCCCACACCTGCGTCCAGTGCCTCTCTCAGCTCCTGTTCACTTTTCGTATTTCCGTGAAATTCTATCACAGCCGGATCATAGCCTGCCTTCAGAGCCGCATACAGCTCGCCGCCCGATACGACGTCCAGGCCGATGCCCTCCGAAGCGACGATTCTCAGAACTTCAAGTATCTGACATGCTTTGCTGGCATAAACAGCTTTCGTATTCTCATACCGGTCCAGAAAGTCACGTTTCATTTCTCTGCACCGTTCTCTGATATTCTCTTCGGATACGATGTAAAGCGGCGTTCCGTATACGGCCGCCAGTTCTGACACATCGCAGCCGTAAAACGACATAGTGCCCATAACTTCTTTCCTCTTCTTCTATTTCAAGTCTTTTTTCCGGCCGCCGCCTTTTTCCGCTTTCCGGGCCGTCATATTTTTTTCAGGCAGATCTCCGTCAGCGGACATTCCGCGCACTCCGGATTTCTCGCCGCACAGACCAGCCGGCCGTGCCAGATCAGACGGTGATGGTTCACCGTCCACTGATCGCGCGGAATCGTCTCCATCAGAGCTTTTTCCGTGGAGACGACATCCTTTTCGTCGACGAGACCGATTCTGTTCGAGACGCGGAAAACATGCGTGTCCACCGCGATGCGCGGATGTCCGAATCCCACCGACATCACGACGTTGGCCGTCTTTCTGCCCACCCCCGGAAGTTCCTCCAGGAGTTTCTGATCCTCCGGCACCTGTCCGCCGTACTTTTCCATAAGCATTCTGCTCATGGAAATGATGTTTTTCGCCTTCGACCGGTACATTCCGATCGGTCTCAGAATCCGCTGAAGCTTTTCCTCATCATATTCGGCCATTTCCGACGCCGTCGGACATATCCGGAAGAGATCTTCCGTCACCTGATTCACCTTTTTATCCGTCGTCTGGGCCGACAGCGCCACCGCAGTCAGCAGCTGAAAAACACCCGAAAAATTAAGAGCGCATCCGGCATCCGGGTAGGTATTCTCCAGGATACGCAAAACCTCTTCCGTATCCTGCCTGTCCAGCACTTTCTTTTTCTTCGATTCTTTTTCCGTCGTTGCCACTTACTGATGCCTCCCGGACATTTAAACCTCGTAACTTCGGAAACTTCCGTAGCCGGCACGCTCTTTTGATGCCTCCAGATGCTTTTTAATGACAGCGATCCCGCGGGGAGCATCTTTCGTCTCCAGTGCCTGCAGAATTTCATAATGTTCTTTCAGAAGATCCTCCATATGATCATATTTTATCTCCGAGGAGATCTGAAACTGCTTCGTATAATACTGATAGCTCGTCAGAATCTGTGTCAGAAGCCTGTTATGCGAAGCTCTGTACAGAAGCTCGTGAAAGTGAACGTTCTGCTCGGAGGATTTTTCATATTCCTTCTTGTGTGTATAAAACTCCATCAGTTCATATACATTCCGTATCTCTTCCAGTTCCTCCTGTGTGATGCGTTCGATCGCCCATTCAAAGGCGAGTACCTCATAGACTTTGCGCATCTCATACATATCCGCCACATCCTGCTCCTCGAAGCCGGTGACAAAAGCCCCCCGGTTCGGGATCATGGCGATCAGGCCCTCCTGCTCGAGCAGACGGAACGCCTCTCTCACAGGAGTTCTGCTTACATTATATTTATTACATATCCTCTGCTCCGTGAGCTTCTCGCCGTTTTTCAGCATGCCCTGCAGGATTTCCTCCCGAAGCTTGATAAATATATTGATGGCAAGAGGGAGCCCCGATACTACATCATCTTTTGCATTCTGATAATACATAGTCTTCATGCCTCCTTATATCCGCCCTTCTGAAAACGCAGACCTTACTGCGTTTTTTCCGCCTCTTCAGAACCGCAAAACAGCCTTCCCGCGCCGGCGAAACAGAATCAGAGAGCTTTCAGAACCGCTTCCGTAAATTCTTCTGTCGAGTTTCCTTCTTTCGTACCCGTCATATGCAGCGACGGATCAGCGGCTGCGATATCCACCGCTTTTCTCAGCCGGTCCGCCTCAGCGGCAAAGCCGATATGGCGGAGCATCAGCTCCGCGGCTTTCATCAGACTCTCGGGATTTGCCCTGTCCTGAATTCCCTCCTGTACCATCCGCGGCGCGCTGCCGTGGATCGCTTCAAACATGGCATAACGGTTTCCGATATTGGCGCTTCCCGCCGTACCGACGCCGCCCTGAATCTGAGCCGCCTCATCTGTGATGATATCTCCGTACAGATTCGGCATGACAAAGACCTGAAAATCCTTCTGCATCTCTTCGTTGATGAGATTTGCCGTCATGATGTCGATATACCAGTCCTCTATCCGGATATCCGGATACTCTTCTCCCACTTTATGTACGACCTCCAGGAACTTGCCGTCTGTCTTTTTCATGATGTTGGCCTTTGTAACGCATTCCACCCTGTTTTTGCCGTTGGCTCTGGCATATTCAAAGGCCATGCGCGCGATGCGCTCCGTTCCCTGCGTCGTCGTGATCTTGAAATCGACACACATGTCTTCGCTGACAGCTACGCCGTGGCTGCCGACGATGTACTCTCCCTCTGTGTTCTCACGGAAAAAAGTCCAGTCGATACCGCGCTCCGGAATGGAAATCGGCCGGACATTTGCGAACAGATCGAGTTCCCTGCGCAAAGCGACATTGGCGCTCTCGAGGTTCGGCATATTCATCGTTTCGTTCGGAGTCGTCGTAGGACCCTTCAGGAAAACGTGACACTGGCGGATCTGCCCGAGAACTTCCGCCGGCAGCGTCTCTTTCCGCGCGGCGCGGTTTTCCAGTGTCAGGCCTTCGATCGTTCTCATTTCGACCTTTCCCTGCGCCACATCTTCTCTGAGAATCTCATCGAGCACTCTTCTCGTCTGTTTCATGATCACGGGGCCGATTCCGTCTCCGTCGACAAAGCCGATGATGATTTTATCCAGCTTTGAATAGTCGATGGCCGGCGGCTCGCTTTTCATCCTCTCCACCCGTTCGAGCTGCTCTCTGACCAGTTTTTCAAAATCCTGCGTATAGCTCATCTGTCTTTCCTCCTGCTTCCCGCTGCCTGCTCCGCAAATCTTCTTTTATTCGAATTCCGTCCTGATGTCCGCATTCTCCTACTCTTCACTTTTGATCATATTGATCTTGCCTCCGAAACGGATCATCTTCTTTTCAAGCTCCGAAAGCTTCGGCAGCATCGTATATTCCTTTCCGCTCGTCCTGTTCTTTACAATCAGCTCTTCCTTTTCGATCTGTTCCGGAGCGTTTTCGATCACCAGCTGATCTCCGAGATTTATCTCATCATAATCTCCCGGATTTTTAAAGACGAGAGGAATGATTCCGCTGTTGATGAGATTGGAACGGTGAATACGCGCAAAAGACTTCGCCATCACAAATCTCACGCCCAGATAAAGCGGTACGAGAGCCGCGTGTTCTCTGCTCGATCCCTGGCCGTAGTTTTCACCTCCGACGATGACACCTTTTCCGGCCGCTCTGCAGCGTGCAGGAAATTCTCTGTCGATATTCTCAAAGCAGTAATTCGAGAGGTGCGGCACATTGGAACGATACGGCAGGATTCTCGAATCGGACGGCATGATATCATCCGTCGTAATATTGTCTCCCGCGTGAAGAACGACTTCCGCCGCCAGTTCCGAGCTCAGAGCCTCATTGAGAGGAAACGGCTTGATGTTCGGTCCCATGGCTACCGGCGTATTCTCTTTGGTGCATCCCTCCGGATAGACGATGAAGTTGTCATTGAATGCAAACTGTGCAGGAGCTATCTCCGCCAGTTCCGTCTCAAATCCTGTCGTCAGCACGCCTTTGATCGCGGAAATCGCTGCCGTCTCAGGACTGACGAGATAAATGTCCGCATCCTTCGTACCGCTTCTTCCCTTGAAGTTTCTGTTAAATGTCCGCAGAGACACGCCTCCGGATCTCGGAGACTGCCCCATCCCGATGCACGGGCCGCAGGCGTTTTCGATGATTCTCGCGCCGGCGTCGATCATGTCGGCCAGCGCGCCGTTCGACGCCAGCTTCGACAGAATTCTGCTGGAGCCCGGAGAAATGACGAGACTGACGTCCTGCGCCACTTTATTGCCTTTCAGAATGGATGCCACTTTCATCAGATCGGTATAGGAGGAATTTGTACAGCTTCCGATCGCTACCTGATCGATCTTTACCGGTCCGATATTCTTTACGGAATCCACGTTGTCCGGACTGTGAGGCTTTGCCGCCAGAGGTTCCAGTTCCGACAGATTTACTTCCAGCGTTTCGTCGTATACAGCATCCGGATCAGCGGCGAGAGGCACGAAATCGCCGCCTCTTCCCTGAGATTCCATAAAAGCTTTTGTATTCTCGTCGCTTTCAAAGACAGACGTCGTCGCTCCCAGCTCAGCTCCCATATTTGTGATCGTCGCTCTGTCTGTGACAGAGAGTGTCTTTACGCCTTCGCCCGTATATTCGACGATTTTTCCTACGCCGCCTTTGACGGAAAGCTTCTGCAGAACATACAGAATGATGTCCTTTGCGGAAACCCACGGTCTGAGTTTTCCTGTCAGCTTTACATTGATAACCTTCGGCGCGATCAGCGAATACGTTCCTTTTGCCATAGCCACAGCCACGTCGAGGCCGCCCGCACCGATCGCGATCATGCCGATGCCGCCGCCGGTCGGCGTATGGCTGTCGGATCCCAGCAGCGTCTTTCCCGGAATCCCGAAATTCTCAATGTGGAGCTGATGGCAGATCCCGTTTCCCGGCTTTGAAAAGAGGACACCGTGCCTTCTGGCAACGCTTTTGATAAACTCATGATCGTCGGCGTTCTCAAAACCCGTCTGCAGCGTATTATGGTCGATATAGGCCACAGACAGCTCTGTCTGTATCTTTTCCACATCCATCGCCTCAAGCTGGAGATATACCATCGTCCCGGTGGAATCCTGCGTCAGCGTCTGATCGATCCTGATTTTGATCTCTTCGCCCGGAGCTAGAGTCCCCTCCACCAGATGGTTCTCGAGTATTTTGTAAGCTAATGTCTTTCCCATGAAAAATGCCTCCTGAATGCAGGCGTATCTTCTGTAAATTTCCGTGCCTTCAGCACGGCTGCAGGAAGATGCCTGTCAAATAGAAAAAGAATCTGTTCCATACATGTTTTAAAATATACACGATATACATAAAAGCTCATTGTATACAATTATATTTCATTTCACATCTTTTGTAAACACATAGTTCGAAATTTTCCGCAATATCGGCAAAATCTCTATTCCGGTACAAAATACAAAAAAAGAGAGAAGAAGTGTTTTTCCTCTCTCCGAACGATATTATTACGTATTATCCCTTTTTCGGCTGTTTTCTTCTCCGGCCGTTTGCAGAAAAGCTGTTTTCTCTCTTCCGGCGCGTATCCGCGTTTTTCCGCTGCCTTGCCTTCTTTTCCTCCGGCGGTTCCCACCAGAATTCCGTGGAAATATCCGGCATATTTTTCTTTTCCCTGGAACGCTGCCCTCCGTCTTTTCTTCTGCCGCCTTTTTTTCTGGAAGAAGCTCCGCCGCGATATTTTTTCGATGCGCGCTCAAAAGAAATTCCTCTTCCTCTGATTCTGAAGTCCTTCATCGCTGACAGAATTTCCTCAACGGATTCCTCCGGCACATCGACGAAAGAGAAGTTGGCATGCAGTTCGATCGAGCCGATCAGCCTGCCGCTGAGCGAAGTATTGGAAGCGATGCTGCGGACAACATCCGCCTCCTTCAGGCCGTCGACCCGTCCTGCGTTGATGAAAAGCCTCGTCATCTTCAGGTTGTCAAAAGCAAATTCCTCATCGTCGAAGTCAGCTCTCTGATAGGATTTTTCCTCCAGCTCATGAAAAGCGAGCGAAAAGAGCGCCGCAGCCAGATTCTCGCAGAGATCCTGATGAGCATCGCCGCACTCCGGATCCTTTCCGTCGTTCTCTCCGTCCTCTTCCCCTTCTTCCTTCCGGCTCTCCGCCAGCCCGGAAAGAATCTGTTCTATGACAGGCAGAAACTGTTTTCCCGCTCCGGATGCGGCCAGCGCAGCCGCTTTTTCCGCAGCCGTATCGATCCTGGCCGCTTCCACTTCATCGATAGCAGGCGGTCTGAGCCTTGAAATCACGGAATTGGTATATTTCATAATCTCCCTGAGCTTATATTTGTCTCTGCCGAAGACGAAAGAATAGGCTTTTCCTGTGTTTCCCGCTCTTCCGGTCCGCCCGATCCGATGTACATACTGTTCCGGATCCTCCGGGATATCGTAGTTGAACACAGCCTGCACACCGCTCACATCGATTCCGCGGGCCGCCACATCTGTCGCGACGAGAATCTGAGTGATGCCGTGCCGGAATTTGTTCATCACACGCTCGCGCTCATGCTGCTTCATATCTCCGTGAAGCGCATCAGCCGCATAACCCCGGCTCTGCAGCCGCGCCGTCACCTGATCCACTCTTTTTTTCGTGTTGCAGAAGACGAGACCGAGCGTAACGGTATTCACGTCGATCAGCCTGCACAGGAGTTCTATTTTTGAAGGTTCTCTGACTTCAATGTAGTACTGCTCCGTCAGATCTGTCGTCAGTTCCTTTCTGGCGATTCTGACGAGAGCAGGATCCTTCTGATAGGTCTCCGTCAGCTTCATGATCTCCGGCGCCATCGTCGCGGAAAACAGCAGCATCTGCTTTTCCCGGGGAATGTCAGCCAGGATCGTGTCGATATCTTCACGAAATCCCATATTGAGCATCTCATCCGCTTCGTCGAGCACCAGCATCCGCAGATGGTCAAAGCGCAGTGTCTTTCTGCGCATATGATCCATCACCCTGCCAGGTGTGCCGATGATAATCTGAGGTCTCTTTTTGAGCGCCGTAATCTGATTTTCGATGTTCTGTCCCCCGTAGACGGCCAGTATGCGCAGGCCGTGAGTAAAACGCGTGAGTCTGCGCAGCTCATCCGCCACCTGCATCGCCAGCTCTCTGGTAGGACAAAGGACGAGCACCTGCGGCGTCACGGCATTGCGATCCGTCATCTCCACAGCAGGTATGCCGTATGCACACGTCTTTCCCGTTCCGGTCTGAGCCTGCCCGATCAGATCCCGCCCCGAGAGAATCTCCGGTATCGCCTGCTCCTGTATCGGAGTCGCTTCCGAAAATCCCATCTCCTCCAGCGCTCTCAGCACGGGTTCCGAAATATTCAAATCTTCAAAATTCATATCGTTATTATTCCTCTTTTCCACCACAGCAGATCTATGTGATTCACCTACTTCTTCCGGCACAGCTGTCCGGCTCCGTCCGGACTGATGCGGCCGTCTGCCGGTTTCGTGCAGGACTGCCGGCCGGCGTTCCTGCCGCCGCATCCGGAAATATGTCTTTTTCCCGCTTGCGCAGGATAAATACTATCCTATCGCAGATAATAGATTTAATCAAGAAAAAAGCTGTCTCCCGTGCAGATATGCTTTCTCCGGCAGACCATTTCTCCGTCTGCCCGAGAAAACACATCGCGGGAAACAGCCTCTTTCCGCTTCATCTGATGAGTTTCCTTTTTCTGTTTTAATCGCCGCTCTCCGTTTTTTTCTCTTCCGGTACGGGTTTGATTTCCGATTCCTTCTCCGAGACAGAATCCTGATTCTGCGAATATCTCATATCGAAAATGACGGTTACCTCAGTTCCTTTTCCGGGCGCACTCTTCAGTGAAACATGGGCGTTATGATACAGCGCCGCATGCTTTACGATCGCCAGGCCGAGACCGGTTCCTCCCACTTCTTTCGAGTGACTCTTATCCACACGGTAGAAGCGCTCGAATACTCTGTTCTGTTCTTCCTCCGGTATTCCGATTCCGGTATCCCGGATGCTGAGAACCGCTCTTTCCTGATTCTTATGCAGCGATATGACGACTTCTCCTCCTTCTCTGTTATACTTTACGGCATTATCACAGAGATTGTAGATCATCTCCATCAGAATCTGGCGGATTCCTCTGATCTCCACCGGTTCCGTATTAAGAAGAATTCTGATATCATGCTTCATCGCTTCCGGCGTCAGCGTATCGTTTACTTCGCGCACGATTTCCGACAGATCTACAGGAACGCGTTCCAGCTCGAGTTCTTCGTCATCCAGCCGCGAAATTTTTATGATATCCTCCACCAGACGGATCAGACGCTGGGATTCCGTATAGATTTTTCCGGCAAACCGGGAGATATCCTCTTCTTTGACGAGACCTTCGCGTATGATTTCGGCAAATCCGGAAATCGACGTGAGCGGTGTCTTGAGTTCATGAGAGACATTCGCCGTAAACTCACGCCTCATTTTCTCCCGTTCTTCCATTTCATTCTGCAGCATACGGTTCTGTGAATGCAGTTTTTGCAGAAGCGGCTTCAGTTCCTCATACTCCTGCAGTCCTTTCGCCTCCTCCGGATGTTCAAAATCAATTTCGTTCAGCGGTCTGACGATTTTTCTCGCCAGCCGGTATGCGAGCAGCGCGGACAGCAGGAGAGTGATCGCCAGTATGATGGCTATCATCTGTACCATACCTCTCAAAAGAGCCCAGACGGAAAACTGCATCCCGGAAACGCGCAGAATGCTGCCGTCATCGAGTCTGACCGCATAATTGATCGATTTTTCGTTGAGGGTGTCGGAGTAGCGCGTGCTGCTGCCTTCTCCGCTTTTCATCGCTTCACGTATTTCCCTGCGGTCCGAATGATTTTCCATCCCGGAAGGATCCGCCCTGTTGTCAAAGAGTACTTCTCCCGACGAAGACACCAGTGTGATGCGCACACTGGCATCGTGCTCCTCCGAAACAGTCTTCAGATAATCGATTCCGCCGTCCCCGATGCCTGCGGCGATATAGACTGCTTCATTTTTCAGCTCGTCCAGATATT
>CALXIZ010000147.1 GCA_944388495.1 uncultured Clostridia bacterium
CCAGATTTCTGACAGCCGATTTGTCGAGGGCCATATGACCCTCCTGGTCGAGAATCTCCACACGCGTCAGCTGGCCGATGCTGTTTTTCTGTGTTTCAGCGAGATAGGCAAGCAGGCCGCCGAGTGCTCTGACAGCCGCATCTGCATCGGAAAGTCCGAGACCTGTCAGAGAGCTGACGTGAAACTGAAGTTTTACGGCGGATTCCGCACGGTATGCGTCGAAATAGTGATCCGGCAGGACAGAAAGATAGGCCGGTGTCAGATCAGAGACATCGCGCTCAAAAGATGTATCGCGCAGCGCTTCATTGAGAATTACTTCTCTTACATCGATACGGATCAGTTCGTTGAGAATATCACCTGTGATATCGCCCTGCCGGTATTCTCCGACTTTCAGCTCTCCGGTGGAAATATCACAGTAGGCGATTCCTGCTTTTTCTTCTGCGGCGAAGACACAGGCGAGATAATTGTTTTCCTTCTCATTGAGCATGTTCTGGTTTGTCAGTGTACCGGGCGTGACGATTTTTATCACTTCACGTTTTACGATTCCTCTGGCGGCAGCCGGATCTTCTGTCTGCTCACACACCGCCACCTTATATCCCTTTTCCACCAGTCTGGCTATATAGGTGTCCGCAGCATGATACGGAACGCCGCACATAGGCGCTTTTTCCTCCATACCGCAGTTTTTTCCGGTCAGCGTCACTTCCATTTCCCGGGATGCGGTAATGGCATCGTCGAAAAACATTTCGTAAAAATCGCCCAGCCGAAAGAACAGAATACAGTCCTGATACTGCTTTTTTATATCCAGATACTGCTGCATCATAGGTGTCAGCTTTTTCGTCATCATCTTTTCTCCATGTTTTTTCCGTTCTGTTTAAAACGGGGAAAAGGGGTTGCCCTTCCGAAAAAAGGCCACCCCTTTATCTTTTCCCTTTCAGTCATGCGATTGCGGCACGGCTGTATTACAGTTCATCGTCACTGAGTTCACAGGACTCATCGTGGTCTTCCGCATTCGGATCAAAATCCTTCAGACCTTCAAATTCGAGTCCGTTTTTCTGGGCGTAGTCGTAGATTGCCGCCTTAATGGACTGCTCCGAAAGGATAGAACAGTGTACTTTTACCGAAGGAAGTCCGCCGAGTTCCCGCAGGACGTCATCATTTGTCACTTTCAGAGCTTCCTCGCAGGTCTTGCCGATGATCATATCGGTAGCGATGCTTGAAGATGCGATCGCAGAACCGCATCCGTATGTTTTAAACTTTGCATCCGTGATGATGCCGTTGTCGTCTACCTTGATCGACATCTGCATCATATCTCCGCAGACCGGGCTGCCGAAAGTGCCGATGCCGGAAGCATCCTCGATTTCTCCGACATTATGAGGATTCATGAAGTGATCGATGACTTTATCGTTATACATTGCCATGATGATTACCAACCTTTCTCTTCCGAGACCGAAGAGATTTCTCTGAGTCTCGCTATGATTTTTTTTATCTGATCTACGGCATAGTCCACATCTTCCATCGTCGTCATATCGCCGAAGGTAAAGCGTATGGAGCCGTGAATCAGTTCCACGGGAATGCCGAGAGCCGTCAGCACATGGGAAGGCTGCAGTGACTTCGATGAGCAGGCCGAACCCGAGGAAGCACAGATTCCTGCAAAATCGAGATAAAGAAGAATGGCTTCTCCCTCGACATATTCAAAGGTGATGTTTGCATTTCCCGGATGACGGTGTTCTCTGCTGCCGTTATAATGTGTCTTCGGTACTTCTGCCAGAACCCGTTCGACGAAATGATCTCTGAGACTCTTTACGTGCGACACATGCCGGTCGAAGTCCCGCTGTGCGATTTCCGCCGCTTTGCCGAAGCCGACGATAGCCGGGATGTTTTCCGTTCCTGCTCTCTTTTTGTTTTCCTGAGCGCCTCCGTGAATATAGGTCGGAAGGATCACGCCTCTGCGTACATACAGACAGCCGCAGCCCTTCGGTCCGTATATCTTATGAGCGGAAAGAGAAAGCATATCCGCCTGTATTTTCTTTACATCTATAGGGACATTGCCTGCAGCCTGTACCGCATCGGTATGGAACAGGATTCCGTGTTTCTTCGCGACAGCTCCGATTTCTTCCACCGGCTGAATGCTTCCCACCTCGTTATTTACAAACATGATGCTGATCAGAATCGTATCCGGCCGTACGGCAGCTTCTACTTCAGCAGGATCGACAATGCCGTCGGAATTTACTCCGACATAAGTAATGTCAAAGCCCTCGTTTTTTGCGAGATACTGACACGTGTGAAGTACAGCGTGATGTTCGATAGCTGAAGTGATAATATGTCTGCCTTTGTTCTTCAGTTTTCTGGCCATGGCGATCAGCGCCCAGTTGTCCGATTCCGTACCGCCCGACGTGAAGATAATCTCAGACGGTTCCGCATTGATCAGAGAAGCAACCTGTCCTCTCGCCTTTTCAAGAGCATCCTTCGCCACCGCACCGACAGAATAGATCGAAGATGCATTGCCGTAATTCTGTGTAAAATACGGTATCATCTCGTCCGCTACTTCCTGTTTGACGGGAGTCGTTGCGGAATAATCGAGATATACCTGTCTTCTTTCTTCCATACTTTTTCCTTCCTGAATTTACTGTGAAATCCCGTGAACCGATCTCGCGGGATACAGCGGTCCGAAAAAACGCCTCCGGATATATCGCAAGACCCGCTTCAGGTGATTTGCTGGATATATTATACCTTTTTTGAAAGGAAGATAAACCGGTTTTTTTGGAAAACCGACAATTTTTATATACTTTAGTATATATCAGGAAATAATACGGATAAAATAGGAAAAAATAAAACTATATACAACAGATTTCGGATGTAATATGACAGTCCTTCACGGCTATATCATCTGAAGCGATGACAGACTCATATCCGCGCCTGAAGTGGAGGTTCGTATCCGGTACGTGTTCTGTTCGGTATAGTATCCGTTTTTTCCCAGCATATACCAGCGAACGGTGATATCATAAAATCGGACGGCAGACTTTTTGGACGTCAGAGTGCACCGCACGATTTTCATATTGATGACCTTGTCTTTTTCGCCGCTATAGAGTCCGGACAGACTTTTCATATCATCCTCCAGAAGAGGATGCGTTTCGATGGCGGCAAGCTGTGAATAAACATCTGCCTGTTCACTGCTGCAGAATACGGCGCGCTGAAGAATTTCCGTACGTTTCTGCATCAGTTCGGATGCCGCGGCTTCATCCTCCGTTCCGGTCGTTCGGGTAAACCCGGAAAAAATCAGCGCCGCTGAAACAGTCAGAAAAAGAATCCGGACGGAACGTATAGTTTTCTTTTTCACTGCAGTTCATATCTCCTTTCCGCTCTCCCCGGGAAATATCGATGAATCATTTTCTACATGATAAAGAAAAGGAAGTGCGAAATCTGTAGATTTCGCACTTCCCGGAGATTTCTTTTTCTGAAGAATCTGTCTTTTCCGACGGGGTTTTGTCTGTTTCTGAAAGGAAAGTCTGAAAACCGGAGAATATTCAGGGCTTCAGTTTAAGTCACGGCTCTTTTTTCCGCTTTTTCTGCGTACCGGAGTAACGCTGCCGTCAGGTTCGAGGATCTGAATCTGCTGAAGCTGATTTTCAAATCTTTTTCTGAAGTTTTCAAGATATTCTTTTCGGAGAAGATCGCGTTCCGCCTTCTCCTCTTCTGTCAGACCCACGGTCTTCGCTTTTTTTGCGAGTTCATTGATACGTTCCAGTTTTTTATCTGATACCACCATGATCCACTGTCCTCCTGTCTTGTGATCCGGGAAGGAAAATCCCCTGCTGCGCTGATACATACCGCTGTTTTACACAGCCAATATTATATTTGAAAGCAGGCATAAGAGCAAGATTTTTCAGACGGCTTCAGACGGCGGCCCGACAGCAGCCGTCTTTCAAAATGCTGTAATGTTTGTATACAATGTATATTATGTACAGAAAAGTTCGTTTTTCTGTACATAATATACAAAAACTGGTATGATATAAAGGATAAGACTCTGTCAGATATATCTCGGCATTCTGACAGGATCTCGGCATTCTGGCAGGGACATCTGTGTGTTTTGGCGGATGTGATTCGTTTTATTCAAAAGGAGGTTTTTTCCGTGGAACTGATGTTCAACTCTCTTTACAGACATATAAAAGAAAGGATTCCGATGATCCCGATCGCCGGAACAGACGGATTTTACCGACTGGTGCGATGGGTGCAGCTCGACGATCATTCACCGAATCTGCATCATCTGCTGCGCAGCGGAGATCTCGTCATTACGGCGGACTGCGCAGATCTGACTGCCGATACAGAACGTTTTCTGAACTATATCCGGCATCTGTCGCAGCTTGAAGCGAGCGGCCTGATCCTTTATTTCGGTGTCAGCAGTTCGGAAGACTGCGGAAATGCTTCTGTCGATGAAAAGATCATACGCTGCTGCGACCAGCTTCAGTTCCCGCTGCTGAGTATAAGAGGAAATCTCCATGTGGCGGATATTACCAGAGAAATGTGTTCTGTACTTTTTGAATTCGACCACAATTACGACATGATCGACGAAATCGTCTGCGGTCTTCTCTACGAACCTCATATCAACGCCCGAAGTGCGGAGCATCTGGCACGCTTCGGATTTCCGTCCCGGGCAGATTATATTATCATCACTTACCGTGATGATGAAAGAACGCTTTTTCAGGCATCAGACGACAGAAATTACAGATATCTGAACCGTTTTTTCTATACACTCGGTGAAAAATTCTTCTATTTCCGCGAAGCGGGATACGGGATCATTCTGATTCAGCACTCTGATGAGCGTAAGGTGACATCCTATGCACAGGATATCGTCCGCAGCCTTGTGGAGATTCACGGAAATGAAAACATACGGTGCGGCGTCGGAACATGTGTCCACTCCGTGACCGATATCCGGCAGAGCTTCCGCAATGCGAGGGCTGCTCTCAGCTATGCGAAATTCAAGAAGATGAACTGCATCTCTTTTCAGGATATCGGCTTTTACAAAATGCTGTTTTCCTCGGAGGACCAGGATCTCCTGAAAGAATATACTCTGTGTCTTCAGCCGATTATCGACTACGATGAAAAGCATAACTCGGATCTGGTGAGGACGCTCTCCGTCTATCTGAAGTCCGGAAAGAGCATCCAGAAGGTTGCCGCCGAGCTCGCCTGTCACCGCAATACGATCAATTACCGCATGAAGAGAATCGAGGAGCTTTTGTACTTTGATATCGACGAATACGAAAACGCCTTTATTCTCGAGCTCGCCTTCCGTGTCCTGGAGTATCTGGATCAGCTGAAACTCGAGGATCTTCATCACTGAGATATTCCGTAATACAGGACCATGCTCCGGTCAGACGCGGCAGATTCCATGCCGCGTTTGCCGGGCTGGTGGACGGAAGTCCGATGATCCCGCGATGTATGGCTTTTCTCTGGTAACGGTCAAAAAGACGTTTCGCGGTCGCTCCGTTGGCGTATATTTTTCTGATATCCGCCGTTCTGAAAATGAGACTGAGATCTGTCGGAACCACATTACGGATGCTGCTGTCACTTGATCCTGCGATATCACAGCTTTCAATCACATCCCAGACAGCAATTCTGTTTTTCAGCAGCATCGCTTTTTTCTGTTCGACAGTTTCCGGCAGAGGTTCTTCGAGAAGCTGTGACACAACTTTCCAGAAACGGTTGCGCGGATGGCCGTAGTAAAAGGCCTGTTCCCTTGACTTGACCGACGGAAAAGTTCCGAGAATCAGGATGCGGGAATTTTCATCAAAAACAGGATCGAATTCGTGAGACAGACGGGAATATTCTTTTCTGTGTATTACTCTGTTCATTTTTTACTTCTTTTTTAATGTTCGATTTTAATAATAATATGTATTATGCACGATATATTTTTTATCAGACGGTGGCTCTTTCAAGACGCAGCTTATCGGCTACGATAGCGATGAATTCGCTGTTGGTCGGTTTTCCCTTGCCGTTGTGAACGGTATAGCCGAAGAGACTGTCGATCGTCTCCAGCTTTCCTCTGTTCCATGCAACTTCAATCGCGTGACGTATCGCCCGCTCCACACGGCTCGGAGTCGTATTATATGCTTTCGCGATCATCGGGTAAAGCTCTTTGGTAACGGCTCCGATCAGATCCATATTTTCGACACAGAGAGCGATCCCCATTCTCAGATACTGATATCCTTTGATATGAGCCGGAACTCCGATTTCGTGGATCATATTGGTGATATCGATTTCGAGGTTGTTCGATTCCTCATTCTCATCCTTTCGGATCAGTTTTTTTGCAGATTTCGGGGCGGAAAGGCTCTCCTCCTCTCTGATAATTCCTGTGAGACTGTAAATTCGTTTAATCAGAATCTGAAGATCAAACGGTTTTACGATGTAATAACTGGCACCCAGTGCGATCGCTTTTTTTGTGAAGGTTTCATTTCCCATGGCTGAGAGCATGATCACCTTCGGCGGATCCGGAAGATCCATTCTGTTGATCTGTTCCAGAACCTCAAAACCATCGATATACGGCATAATGTTGTCCAGAATGATAACATCCGGTTTATTCTTTTCCGTCTCCTCCAGAACTTTCCGACCGTCGTTTGCAGTCCAGCATATTTCCATATCTTTCTGTTCGTATAAAACGTCGCAGAGAATATCACAGAAATCTTTGTTGTCGTCCGCAACAGCAACTTTTATTTTAGACATCAGTCGTCTCCTCCTGTCAAATAATTACGATACTTCAATTTTAAAAACTTTTCCGACATTTCACAAGCACGATGATAATCAAAATTTCGCAGGATTCGACAGAATTCGACGGGAGATCAGATCGAATCCTGTTCTTTTTCCTGTCCGGATACAGGTTCTTTCTTCTTCAGTATTCCGGTATTCAGAAGGAATCCCGCCAGAATGAGCAGCACGCCTGCGACAATATTCGGCGTAATCGGCTCCGACAGAATCAGGGCAGCCAGAATCACGGCGATGACCGGTTTTATGAAAAAGGCTACGGAAGCATTGGAAGGCCCGGAAAGTTCGATCGCCCGAAGATAGCAGAAATAGCCGATTCCTGTCACTACGATACCGGCATACAGTACAGTGAGAACATTGTCGGATGAGATTCCTGAAATCCCCGGTTCATCCATCAGGAACAGAAGAATCAGTTCGACGACAGATGCGATCAGAAAGCTGAAGCTGTTTTGTGCGGTTCCTCCGAGCTTTGCGATTCTGAGTTTTCCCAGAGCCGTATAAAGTGCAAACATAACTGCGGCGAGCACAAGAAACAGAATTCCGC
>CALXIZ010000148.1 GCA_944388495.1 uncultured Clostridia bacterium
AAATCCTTGCCTACCTCGCTCAGAGAGTCCTCTTTGTAAACGATATTGAAAGGTCTGGATACCTTGTAGGAATCGCTCAGAATATTATCCACTGTAGCCTCTGCGCCGTCGACTTTCAGTGCCTTTACGGAATCATCCAGAGATCCGAGGGAAATGTAGCCGATCGCATTCGGATTGCCGGCGATCGTCGTCATCATGACAGAAGTGCTGTTTGTCACCTCTGCAGACGGTGTCGTGTTGTCCACGTCATCTTCTTCGATGCCGAAGAGCTCGACAAAGGCACTTCTCGTGCCGGAACCTTCTTCTCTCGTGAGGACGGAGATTTCTCCGGAAGCACCGCCGGATTCGCCGCCTTCCGCACTGCCGTCTCCATTTTCAGATCCACATCCTGCCAGAACCGACGCTGCCAGAACGACAGTCAGTCCTAACGCAAAAAGCTTCTTGATTTTCTTGTTCATTTTTTTCTTTCCTCCATATTTAGGGAATTTGGATTTGAATTTCGCTTTTAATCCGCCTTGTCTGCAGGATTATTTGCATGATTATTCTATCCGCATAACGTTAAGTACAACAGCGCCTGAATGTTAAAAGTATGTTAATTATTCTTCAAAAAAACGCAGTTTTCCGCTTTTTCTTTAAAAGTATGTAAAATCCCGTTACTCTACTTTACTCCGCCGCGCAAAAAATATGTATGTCCGCAGGAAGTTCATGTTGAGAGAATATCGTGACGTGCTCCCGCCGCCTGCAGAGAAGAAACTTCTTTCCGGCAGAGGTTAAAAATATCCTCCTGAAACTGAAAACGGCCGGACAGCATTATCCCGCTGCCGGCCGTTTCAGATATTTTTCTTTTCTGTTTTTTGATCCGCCGTCCGATTTTTCAACTTCTCTTCCGCCATCCGACCGTTTCCTGTTCCTCCTCCAGCATCCGCTCGTATGCCTGCTCCGTCAGGACCGCGATGCTGTTCTCGATCACCTCATAGGTCCGGTAATACAGACTCCTCAGACAGCCCGGCGTCACCTTCTCCTCACCGATTCCGGCATCCTGACACAGCTGCTTGAAGCTCTGATACGCGTGCTTACGGTTGATCGGCGTTCCTTTCTTCGTCAGAAATACCGCTCCCGATCCGATTCCTCTGCGTTCCGCGTAGTCCAGCAATTCCTCACACAACAGCATCGGAATCCTGCGCACCGTTCTTTTCTTCTGCCCGTCTGCCACGGTAATCCGCCCTTCCCTGAGATTCTCCACCGTTATTTTCTCCAGCTCATCCATGCGGACGCCGACAACGGCGATCGTCTTCAGCAGAAAATAGGTTCTCTCCTGTTCCGTCTTCTTTGCCGCATTCAGCAGCCTCCGATATTCCGCCCGGGAAAGCTCCGGCTGTATCCACTCTTTTTTCACCGACATCGGAGCTATCTGAAGATCTCTCCGGCTGCTGTATTCCAGGAACATATTGACGGCAGACATCCTGGCATTGACCGTCCGCACAGCGTAGCCCCGATGCAGCATATCGTCTCTCCACTGCATCAGCATTCCGATGCTGATATATTTTCCGCTCCCGTCTTCCTCTTTCTGAAGATAGCTATACAGATTCTTCAGAGAACGGCGGTAATTTTCGATCGTGCCTTTTTTCCGCCCTTTTTTCTCCAGAAACAGGAAAAACTCCTCCGCATTCCTTGCGTTCAGCAAAACCGTATCCTGCTCCATATCCTTTCACCTCTTCCCTTTTTCCTGTAATGACAATACACGGATACACACATAAACCGTTCAGAATTCAGCGAAATCATAAAGACAATAGACAGGACGTACCTGCCGTCTATTTCTTCCTCCACACCATCCGGTTCACAATGTCCGTATAGCTCTGAATGATCTTGACCACTTTTACCGAGACATTTTCTTCGATATAATCCGGCACCGGAATGCCGTAATTCCCGTTCCGGTTCATCTCCACCGCCAGTTCTACCGCCTGCAGCACTTCCTTTTCCGTGATGCCCGCCAGCACGAAGTTTCCCTTGTCCAGCGCCTCCGGCCGCTCGGTGGACGTCCGGATACAGACCGCCGGAAACGGATGTCCCTTGGAAAGGAAAAAACTGCTCTCCTCCGGCAGCGTCCCGCTGTCGGAGATCACCGCGAAGGCGTTCATCTGCAGACAGTTGTAATCGTGAAATCCCAGTGGCTCATGAGCGATCACCCGCTCATCCAGCACAAATCCGCTCTCCTTCAGCCGCTTCCGGCTTCTCGGATGGCAGGAATACAGAATCGGCATATCGTACTTTTTCACCAGCCGGTTGACGGCGGTGAAAAGAGAGAGGAAATTCTCCTCGGTATCGATATTTTCCTCCCGATGAGCGGAAAGCAGCAGATATCCGCCTTTCTCCAGTCCCAGACGCGCGTGGATATCGCTGTCTCCGATCTCTTTCCAGTTTCCTTCCAGCACCTCCGCCATGGGAGAGCCCGTCACATACGTCCGTTCCTTCGGCAGCCCGTTTTCCGCCAGATAACGCCGGGCGTGTTCGGAATAGCAGAGATTCACGTCGCTGATGATGTC
>CALXIZ010000149.1 GCA_944388495.1 uncultured Clostridia bacterium
CAAAAGGTTGAAACCGAAGGTATTGCCGCCGCACTTTCCGACGCACCTGTGAAATCCGAAACGGCGCCGGCCCGCGGTCTCCTGAGGCGAAACCCGAAAAAAATCTACGCACTGACATCGAAGACTGCCCCGGCCCCGGCGTCGCGGCATACGCTGAGATGAAAGGCACAGGATCAGAAAAAGAAAGAGTTTTTCATGCTGCGCTGCGGACTGCCGCTTCGGCGCTGTCTTCTCACAGCATATCATTTCCCTGTATATTACAGGCCTGTGCACTTTCCGTGCGCAGGCTTTTCTTTTTCCGTACAGCAGATGAAAGCCCGCTGATGCCGTCAACCGGCTTCGGAGCGGAGAGGAACATGAGGAGGAATTTGTGAAACACCGTGTCGCACTCTTGGGCATCGTTGTAGAGGACATGTCCTCTGCCGCCAGGATGAATGAAATCTTATCAGATTACGGAAAATACATCATAGGAAGGATGGGAATTCCTTACAGAGAAAGAGGCGTTTCCATCATCAGCATCGTACTCGATGCGCCGGATAACATTATCAGCTCTCTTTCCGGAAAAATCGGAATGCTCTCCGGCGTTTCCGCAAAGACAGTCTATTCAAAAGTGTTTACAGATAATCAGGAGGAATGAAAATGTACGATCCAAAATCCATGTGCGCCGACGACTTCATCGACCATCAGGAAATCTTAGATACACTCGCTTATGCAGACGCGCATAAGTCCGACGCCGCGCTGATCGACGCCATCATCGCGAAAGCCAGAGAGAGAAAGGGACTTTCACACCGCGATGCTTCTGTCCTCCTCGCCTGTGACATCGAGGAAAAAAATCAGGAAATTTACGCGCTGGCAGAACAGATCAAAAAAGACTTCTACGGCAATCGTATCGTCATGTTTGCGCCGCTGTATCTGTCAAATTACTGTGTCAACGGCTGTACCTACTGTCCGTATCACGCGGTAAACCGCAATATTCCGCGCAAAAAGCTGACGCAGGAGGAAATCCGCCGGGAAGTCATCGCTCTGCAGGATATCGGCCACAAGCGTCTGGCCATCGAAGCGGGCGAAGATCCGGTCAATAACCCGATCGAGTACATTCTGGAATCGATCAATACGATCTATTCCATCAAGCACAAAAACGGAGCCATCCGCCGCGTCAATGTAAATATCGCCGCCACGACGGTGGAAAACTACAGAAAGCTGAAAGAGGCCGGCATCGGAACATATATTCTGTTCCAGGAGACGTATCACAAGGAAAGCTACGGAAAGCTCCATCCGACCGGCCCGAAGCACGACTATAACTATCATACGGAAGCCATGGACCGCGCGATGCAGGGCGGTATCGACGATGTGGGATTCGGTGTTCTCTTCGGCCTCGATAAGTACCGTTACGAATTCGCCGGCCTGCTGATGCATGCGGAACATCTGGAAGCCGTATTCGGCGTAGGTCCCCACACGATCAGTGTTCCGAGAATCTGCCCTGCGGACGATATCGACCCGGGCGAATTCTCCAATGCTATCGATGACGACACCTTCGCCAAGATCGTCGCCTGTATCCGCGTCGCCGTTCCGTATACCGGCATGATCGTCTCCACCAGAGAGAGCCAGAAGACGAGAGAGCGTGTTCTTCATCTCGGAATATCTCAGATCTCCGGCGGTTCCCGCACGAGTGTCGGCGGCTACACGGAGGAGGTCCGCCCTGAAGATACCGTTCAGTTCGACATCTCAGATACGCGTACCCTGGACGAAGTCGTAAAGTGGCTGATGGAAATGGAATATATCCCGAGCTTCTGCACGGCCTGTTATCGCGCCGGGCGTACCGGCGACCGCTTCATGAGCTTCTGTAAGGCGGGACAGATCCTCAACTTCTGCCATCCGAACGCACTCATGACACTGAAGGAATATCTTGAAGATTACGCTTCGCCGGAAACCAGAGAAGTCGGCCTGAAGCTCATCGAACGTGAAATGCAGAAGGTGCCTGACGAAAAGGTACGCCGCATCGCTTCGGAATATCTCACCAAGATCGAACAGGGCGAACGCGACTTCCGCTTCTGATAATTCAGCCGCGGTACACAGCCGGGCAGACTTTTTTCCGCACCATGCGCCGCAGGCATCTGCTCTGCGGCAATCATATATCGCCGACGGCTGCCGGATTCCTTTCCGGCAGCCGCGCATCACAGAAAAGAGGTGACATCTCATGAGTTTAAACAGCACGCCTTCCGGAGAACGCGTACACATCGGATTTTTCGGCCGGCGCAATGCCGGAAAATCGAGCGTCGTCAACCGCGTGACGGGGCAGGAGCTTTCTGTCGTGTCCGACGTCAGAGGAACGACTACGGATCCTGTCATGAAGGCCATGGAGCTTCTGCCGATGGGCCCCGTGCAGATCATCGACACGCCGGGCATCGATGACGAGGGTTCTCTCGGCGAACTGAGAGTCCGGAAGACAAAACAGATTCTCAACCGCACCGATATAGCTGTTCTCATCGTCGACGGCACGCTCGGGCTGACGGAAACGGAAAAAGAGATGATCGATCTCTTCGCCGAAAAAAAAATCCCTTATCTGATCGTTCTCAATAAGAGTGATCTCTTCTCCCTTCTGTCCGCGTCGGAAAATACAGATATTCCGCCGGCGGACGCATTGCCGGACACGTCCGGCATCATCGGCGCGGCTGTCGAAGCCGGAAAGAGCTGCCGCATTCCGCCTTCTGCGGAGCGGTTTATCGCCGTCAGCGCTGTCACAGGCTCGGGCATCGAAGAACTCAAGGAGCGCATCGCCCGTCTTACACCGTCAGAGGAACAGAAGGGAAGAATCGTGGGTGATCTCCTGTCTCCGTCGGATTTTGCCGTACTCGTCGTCCCTATCGACAGTGCGGCGCCGAAGGGACGTCTCATTCTGCCTCAGCAGCAGACGATCCGCGATGTGCTCGAAGCGAATGCCGCCGCCATCGTCGTAAAGGAATGTGAGCTCAGAGATACGCTCAGACACCTCGGCAGAAAACCGCGCATCGTCATCACCGACAGCCAGGTCTTTTCCTCTGTCAGCGCCGACACGCCGGAGGATATCTGGCTTACATCCTTCTCAATCCTCATGGCGCGCTACAAGGGAACGCTTCATCAGGCAGTCCGGGGAGCTGCGGCGATCAGAACACTTACAGACGGCGACCGGATTCTGATCTCGGAAGGCTGTACTCATCACCGTCAGTGCGACGATATCGGTTCCGTCAAACTTCCGCGCTGGCTGGAAGAATATACGGGAGCAAAACTCGAAATCGAGCTGTCCTCCGGAAGAGAATTTCCGGAAGATCTCTCGCCTTACCGGCTGATTCTGCACTGCGGCGGATGTATGCTGAATGAAAGAGAGATGCGGTACCGTCAGAAATGTGCAGAGGATCAGAACGTGCCGATGACAAACTACGGCATCGCCATCGCCTGTATGAACGGAATTCTCGAGCGCGCCACCGCAATGTTTCCGGACATAGCAAAGGAACTCGGTCCGCGTGCCTGACCGAAGAAAGCGGCTGCAGAACAATTCTGCAGCCGCTTTCTTCGATTCGTCCGTTTTTTTGAGAAGGTGAAAAATCCATGAAAAGAAATTGTCCGTGCCGCCCTCCTGCCTTAAGGCGGAGAATTTTTATTTTATCTGTAATCGCCTCCGTGACTTTCAGTAAATGTTCCGTTTTCCGGAAAAAGTCTTCACAGAGGCTTCCTGATTATGCCGCTACCGGTGTGAATCCCACTTCTGTAAAGAATGCCATCGCTTCATCGGTGAACAGATAGTCCACGAACGCCTGAGCCGCTTCCTTATTCTCAGAATTTTCCATAACGGCTACCGGATAGATTACCTGACCGCCTGTCATCTCAGGATCCGCATAACCCACCGGAGTCATCTTGGCGGAATAAGCATCTGTCGCATAGATGATGCCGCAGTCTGCCGCGCCGGAAGAAACCTTTGATGCGACATCCTTTACGTTTGATCCGTAAGTGATGATTCCCTTATCTACCATTTCCTGTTCATTCAGACCGAGAGACGTCAGAATTGCGGAAGTGTACTGGCCTACCGGAACGTCTGCATTGCCCATGCTGAAAATCATATCATCGCTGCTCTGAGCCGATTCGATCGCCGATTCGAAATCATCCCAGCTGGTGATATCACTTCCCTCTTTTACGACCAGCGCGCACTTGTTCTCCAGAATATCTTTTCTCGTGCCGTCCATGACATACCCGCCTTCTTCCAGCTCATCCATCTGCTTCTGAGCGGCAGAGAGGAATACATCGCAGTCCGCACCCGATTCGATCTGAGTCTGCAGCGTGCCGGAGGAATCATAGGTAGCGATGACCTCCACGCCCGGATTTGCCTTTTCATAAGCGTCGATAACCTTATCCATGGATTCAGTCATCGATGCCGCCGCAGACAGATACAGCGTCGTTTCCGTCCCGGCCGTGCCGGATCCCTGTCCGCCGCTTCCGTCCGCGGAACCGTCCGCCGCCTTGTCACTGCTGCATGCACAGAAGGCTGCCGCCATCGTCAGGGACAGCGCGATCGCAAGAATTTTTTTCTTCATTTTTAAACTCCTTTTCCCTAAATAATAATGAAAAACAGCATTTTTAAATTTCCGCCGGATCCTGCGTCTTTTTTCCCGAAAAAAGACGGACAGACCGGCAATCTATCCTGTTATGCGGAAAATACCCGCAGGCATACCGCAGACAGATCTCTTCCGGGTTCCGGCCCGACAGCATTCCGGCACAGAACAGATATATTTTTTCTATCTGCTCATCACCAGAACATTTTCGGGTTCCAGATAAATCCGCACGTGTTTTTTATCCTCCAGCATATTCCATTCCTGTTTTGAAACGGTGACATGCAGATCGGAAAATTCCGATGTCTCCTGAATGCCGCGGCAGCGAAGCAGGAGAATCATATCATTCAGATCCTCGATCGCCCGCAGCACATCACAGCCGACCACATTGTCCTTCTGACCCATCGCAGGATGATGCAGCGACTGGCGCAGACCGATATATTTCACGCCTTCCGTTACCTCCCGGGAAGTTCTGACGGAAATGCCCCAGTCCGGCGCCGCCACCCGGTGGCTGTCGATGCGCTCCGCCCGTGAAAAATTTTTGCATCCTGTCAGCAGAGCACTCTGATATGTATACGGATTTTCGAAGATCTCTTTTTTGTCATCAAAGCAGTCCACATGTCCGTCGGAGATGACAGCGATGTGATCGCTTATCCGGTAGACTTCATCGCGGTTATGAGAGACGAGGATCGACGTGCCTTCAAATTCGCCCAGAACTTTCATCAGCTCCTGCTCCAGTTCCCACCGGAGAAAACTGTCGAGCGCGGAAAAAGGCTCGTCCAGCATGAGAATCCTCGGTTTTGAGACGAGAATTCTCGCCAGAGCCACTCTCTGCTGCTGCCCGCCGGACAGCTGACGTATACTGTGCTTCTCCAGACCGTTCAGATAAAACTTCTCCACGGCCCTCCTGCACTCTTCCGCCCGCTCCTTCTTCGTCATATCGAGCATTTTCATGCCCATCATGATATTCTGCTCCACATTCATATTCGGGAACAGAGCATAATTCTGAAACAAAAGACCCACGCGGCGCTTCTGCACCGGAACGTCGATATTCCGTGCACTGTCGAACAGCGTTTCCCCGTCGATCCGGATATATCCCTCATCCGGCCTGACGATCCCGGCGATACAGCGCAGTGTCATGCTCTTTCCGCACCCGGATGCGCCCAGAAGCGCCAGTGTTTCATTGCCGACATGCAGTTCCTCCTCCAGCACAAAGCCTCCGAAGTCCTTGCGTATCTTCATATCGAGAGACATGCGTCCTCACCCCCTCATCCCGGCCGCAGCCGCTTTTGTGCGCGTCTCTCTGTCTTTTCTCTCGAAGAGATTGACGGCCAGCAGCACGACGGCGGAAATCGCCAGATTGATCATAACCCAGATAAAAGCGCCGTGATCATCGTTGAGTGTCCACAGCTGATAGACGGTCGTCGAAATCGTCGCCGTCTTTCCCGGCGTATAGCCCGATACCATGCTGGTGGCGCCGTATTCTCCGAGCCCTCTCGCGAAAGAGAGAACCAGACCCGCGATGATTCCCTGTTTACAGTACGGCATCAGAATTCTCCAGAAAATATAGGTATTTGACAGGCCGAGCGTCTGAGCCGAATAGCGCAGTGTCTCGTCAAACCCCTCAAAAGCTCCTCTGGCCGTGCGGTACATCAGAGGAAATGCCACTACAGCGGAAGCCGCGACAGAAGACTGCCAGTTCATGACCAGCCGCAGAGACCAGTGCTCGTCCACCCATGAGCCGAGCGGCGTCGCCGGGGCCAGAAGCATCAGCAGAAAATATCCCACAACCGTCGGCGGCAGGACGAGCGGCAGAGTGAGAATGACGTCCAGCGCTCCTTTCAGAAGCCTGGGAAGCTTTGCCACATAGTAGGCACAGAAAATGCCTGTAAAAAATACGATAACCGAGGAAATAACCGCGATACGCAGTGAATTCCATAACGGAAATAAGTCCATACACAACCTCTTTCTGACGTTCTCTTTTGAACAGGATTCAGTATAACATAAAAACTTACAAGTTTCCATACTTTAAATTTGGTTTAGTTTAAAAAAAATCGTTTATATCTTATAATCCTGTTTTTCAGCTTGTTTGAAATATTTTGATCCGTTTTCTATTATATCTATATATAAAATAAAAATAAAGCATATTTTAAAAATATATATCATTTAAGATTTATTTTTTTCTGTTTTTATATGAAATACATGGAGCACACATGTATAAAAATTGTTTCGCTATGATCCGTTTTCGGAAATATGATAAATTCCGGTTCCGGCATCAGACATTCTTGAAACATTTTCCGGGAAGGTCTATAATGTCACCTGGTTTTTCCGGAAGCGTTTTTCAGGAAAAAAATTCGGGGAGGATACGGGATATGAGATATTTTTTCAGAAGCGGCAAAAAAGAAGAAAAAGAGAAACAGACAAAAACGCAGGGCATCTTCATGACGGCAGTCATGACGACTCTGCGCCACGCCCTCCGTCACTTCCGTCTGTTCATAAAGTGGATCGCTGTCGCCGTCGTGCTGGGCATCGTCTGCGGACTGGCCGGAACTCTGTTTCACTATCTGATCGATACTGCCGCTGTTCTTTTCGGCCGGTTCGGATTTCTTCTCTTTCTGCTTCCGGCCGCCGGACTTCTCACGGTCTTTTCCTATCATCTGCTGAAAATATACGATGATGAAGGGACTAATTCCATTCTGCGTGCCGCGAGAGCGGAGACCACCTCGGCGTTCCGCGTCACTCCGCTGATCTTTCTTTCCGCTTTTCTCACGCATCTGTGCGGCGGTTCCGCAGGCCGTGAAGGCGCAGCCTTACAGATCGGCGGCAGTCTCGGATCTTTTCTCGCCCGCAGCCTGCACATGAACCGGTACGAGCAGCAGATGTCTGTCATGTGCGGCATGAGCGCCTCCTTCAGCGCCGTCTTCGGCACACCGCTGACCGCCGCTTTCTTTGCCATCGAAGTCGCCGGCGTAGGAAATATCTTTTATGCAGGACTTGTTCCTTCCGTGACAGCATCCTTTCTCGCCATGCTCATTTCCCGGCATTTCGGCATGGCTGCGCCGTCCTTTTTCACGGCTGAAATCCAGCCGCTCACCGTCCCGGTCTTCTGCAGAGTCGTTCTGCTTGGCATTCTCTGCGCTCTGCTCAGCATACTCTTCTGCAGAACCATGCATGCGGCATCAGCTTTATACCGCAGATACATTCCGGATGCCTATCTGAGGATCTTCTGCGGCGGTCTGATCGTCATCGCCGGAACGCTGCTGTGCGGCTCCCGGGATTATAACGGCAGCGGAATGAATATCATCGCTCTCGCTCTCGCCGGAAGCGCATTTCCCGCCGCTTTCCTCATAAAAATGCTGATGACTGCCGCTACAGCCGGAGCCGGATATAAAGGCGGCGAAATTATCCCGGCCATGTTTATCGGAGCCGCCTTCGGATGCGCCGCCGCTCCTCTGATCGGCCTCGATCCCGCCTTCTGCGCGCAGGCCGGCCTCATCGCCGTATTCTGCGGAGCTGTCAACTGTCCCGTCAGCAGTATCCTGCTCAGTATCGAATTTTTCGGAAGCGGCAATCTGCTCCTGCTCGGCGCCGCTTCCGCAACAAGCTATATGCTCAGCGGCTATTACAGCCTCTACAGCGCACAGAAATTCATGAATTCCAAAACAAGCCTCCTCTCCGTGCGCCGTTCGGCGAAATGAAATACCGGCCGGCTTCTCCTGCCCGCCGATTCGGTCCTGACTTCCGGCGTCCTCCGGTTTTCCGCCGGCCGACGCCTTCTACAGTTCAAAGTTCATCTCTCTGCGCTCGAAATGATGCTCTTTATAGTCCAGCAGATAGGCCAGACATCTTCCGTTAATCCTGCTCGCCGTCTCGATATAGCGATCGATCCTTTCTCCTTCTATCAGCCCCAGCGTTCCGGCCGAAGTCAGACGGTCGATCTGATCCTCTGCAATCAGATGCGGAATCGACATACGGATATTATTCTCATAGACTGTTCTCATGTAAGAATCCAGCTGCTCATCATCGCAGAGCCGGTACTCCGCAATATTGTAAAGATCGTCAAAGCCGTGAATCACCGCATAGCCTTCATCGAATTTACGCATATTGTACTCATCAAAATAGGTCAGGCTCGACTGAATGTAGCCCCATCGTCTGTTCTCATTGTGACTGGCGATGACGAAACGTTTAAACGCTTCTCCGTCTTTATTCATATCGAGCACATTGAGCTCCGTAAACTCCGTACACCGGTCAAACGTCTTTTCTCCCAGTGTCTGAAGGCTGCTCGGCAGCGTAAAGCTTTTCAGCTGTATGCATCCGGCAAAAGCATACTGTCCCAGCGAGCGCAGCTGTTTTCCCGCCACGACCTTCGTGAGATTTCTGCAGTCCCGGAATGCGGAATTTTCGATAAACTGGACAGAATCAGGAATCACCACACTCCGGAGTCTCGTATTTCCCTTGAAGGCGGAAAATCCGATTCTGGTCAGAGGCGCTCCGTCTGCAAAAGCCGGAATGACGATTTCCGACGCCACCGGATCGGAAAAGGCTGTCAGTATGACATTCGTCCCGTCATTTGTAAATTTATATCCTCTGAGATTTTCCTCATGTTTTTTTTCTGCCATCTTTTTTCTCCCTCTTGCTGCGATATCTGAAGTTTCCGCCGCCGGTCTGTCATACGGCAGCCATCTCTATTATATTTCCTGCGAAAAAACAAAGAAACAGTCAATTTTATTTCATAAGATGCATAAGCTGTATACAGACCCTGCAGAGTATCCGAAGAAAAATGCGGAAAAAGAAAGGAATGATGATAATATGTGCGGTATCGCAGGAGCTGTAAATCCGAAAGGAAAAGTAAAAACGGAGGAATGTCTGAGCGGCATGCTCCGCTCGCTGAAACGCCGGGGACCCGATGCCTCCGGCATACGTATCTTCGACTGCGCGATTCTTTTTCACACCAGACTCGCCGTCATCGATATCGAAAACGGCGCTCAGCCCATGGAAGCGGAATATGAAGGAGAACGCTACACGATCGTCTACAACGGAGAACTATATAATACAGAAGAAGTGCGCCGTGAACTGGCCGGACTGGGAGAGAGCTTTTCCGGGCACAGCGACACGGAGGTAGTTCTGAAAGCCTACATCCGCTGGAAAGAGAAGTGTCTTTCACGTTTTAACGGTATTTTCGCCTTTGCCGTCTGGGAAAAGAAAAAACGGCGGCTCTTTTTTGCCCGCGACCGCATGGGCGTAAAGCCGTTTTTCTATTCCTGCAGAAACGGTACTTTTGTGTTCGGATCAGAGATCAAAGCACTTCTGGAATATCCGGACATTGAACCGGTCATCGACAGAAACGGCATCGCAGAGCTTCTCTTCGTCGGTCCGGGCAGAACGCCGGGCTGCGGCGTCTTCCGGGACATTTCCGAGCTGAAGCCCGGACAGTGCGGTACCTTTTCCGATAGCGGTCTTATGATTTCCACTTACTGGAAACTGCATGACCGGGTTCATACCGACAGCTTTGAAGAGACCTCCGACCGCGTCAGATTTCTCATTACGGACGCTATCCGGCGTCAGCTCGTCAGCGACGTTCCCGTCGGCACGTTTCTCTCCGGAGGCCTCGATTCCAGCATTATCTCCGCCGTAGCCGCCGATTACTTCAGAAAACGCGGTGAAAAGCTGAACACCTTCTCTGTCACCTACACAGATAACCAGAAATATTTCCGCACCAGCAGATTTCAGCCTACGACCGACGAACCGTATATCCGCCTGATGGCTGACTTTCTCGGTTCCATCCATCACACCTTCACCGTCGACAATGAACAGCTGGCTTTCGCGCTGAAAAGAGCCGTAGATGCCAGAGATCTGCCGGGAATGGCCGACGTGGATTCCTCTCTTCTGCTGTTCTGCGAGGAGATCCGAAAATATGTGACGGTAGCATTGTCCGGCGAGTGTGCCGACGAGATTTTCGGCGGCTATCCCTGGTACCGCGACGAAAAGATACGGGCTGCGTATGGTTTTCCGTGGGCTCAGTCCACAGATATGCGTCAGAAATTTCTCGCCCCGTCTCTGCGGGCAAAAATCGACGGACACGCGGAAATCTCCGCCCGCTACGAAGCCACGCTGGCGGAGGCCGATAAAGCCGACGGTCTTTCTCCTGCGGAGTCCCGCCTGAGAGAGATGGTTCATATGAACATGTACTGGTTTATGCAGACGCTGTTGGACCGGAAAGACCGTATGTCGATGTACAGCGGGCTGGAAGTCCGCGTACCGTTCTGCGATCATCGCATCGCCGAATATATGTACAGCGTGCCGTGGGAGATGAAAGAATATCAGGGCATGGAAAAAGGGCTGCTCCGCCATGCGGTAAAAGGGCTCCTTCCCGAAGAAATCCGCATCAGGAAAAAGAGCCCTTATCCGAAGACACACAACCCGCAGTATACTTCTGTCGTCTCCTCCATGCTGCGCAAAATCATCGCCGACACCGACGCGCCGATCTTCGGACTGGTCGATCGTGACGCTCTTTCAGGTCTTCTGAAAGATGAATTCACACAGCCGTGGTATGGTCAGCTGATGACCGGCCCGCAGACGATGGCCTATATGATTCAGCTCAATTACTGGCTGGAAAAGTACAGAGTGAAAATAAAAATCTGAATTATTCTCAATTAAAAATATGTTCTTCCTGAAGAATAAAAAACCTGAATCAGGATATTCTTCTTCAGTGAAGAACATATTATTATAATAAGTTGTATCGTACTTTATATGGTTGTATTAAGATTTATAAATAAATTTTTTCTCGTCTATATTCCCAATAACTTCTGTATTTTAAAGGTTTTTACCGATAGACTTCAGGTAATTGAGAACCTTTTCCTGTGTCAGAGGCTGCTCTGTGCAACGGAAACCGATCGCATCGTATACAGCGTTGAAGATTGCAGGAGGCGTAGGCTGGATAGGACCTTCGCCGGATTCCTTACCGCCGTAAGGAGCGGAAGGATCGTAGGACTCTACGATTGTAGCTTCTACTTCAGGCATGTCCATCGTTCCGCATACCTTATAATCGTGGAAGGAAGGATTCAGGAGACGGCCGTCATCCGCATAGCGCATTTCCTCGAGAAGCGCGTTGCCGAGACCCATCTGAATGGAACCGTGTACCTGACCTTCGACTGACATCGGATTGATCGGCTGGCCGAGGTCGCCTGCTTCTGTGATCTTGACAACGTGTACGAGACCCGTGTAAAGATCGACTTCGACTTCCGCCACCTGCGTAGTAAAGCCCATCGTAGGAGAATGTCCGATATTTCCGCCCTGCTGGATACCCTTTCTTCTAGGAGGCGTGAACTGCCCGCTTGTCGTCAGAGGACCATTAGAGGAAATATACTGTTCCACAACCTCATGCCAGTCTACGTTCTTTCTCTTCTTTTCATAGATGGAGTAGAACTGATAATCCTTAACGCCTACTTCCTGACCACGGCATCCCATGATAGCTGCCGCTACAGGGAAGAGGAGCTGGTTAGCAGCTTCGCACGCTCTTCTGATCGCCCAGCCCGTAGCATAAGTTACACGGGAAGCGAATGTGCCGAGGTCGAATGTCGAAATCTCGGTATCTCTGGATACAACCTTGACGTCCTCGGATCTTACGCCGAGAGTCTCCGCTGCCATCTGAGCCATAACCGTATCAGCACCCTGGCCGATATCAGTAGCACCGCAGAACAGAACGACATTATTCTCTCCTTCAATCTTGACGGTAGCTACTGTATGAGGCTTGTAGGAGAGGTACAGAGTATAAGAAGTACCGGAAATGTAGTAACCGCCGGAGATACCGATACCTTTTCCGAACGGCAGCTTTCCGCGCTTATTTTCATAATCGGAATTATCCGCTGCAGTCTGCAGTGTCTTTTTAAATTCCGAATGAGGAATATACATCATGTTTCTGCAGGTATGTCCTGATTCCACCGCATTCAGGAGACGAATCTGAAGCGGAGAAATTCCCAGCTGCTCCGCTGCCATATCCATCATAATTTCCATGGCAAATCTCGGCTGGGAACCGCCGAGGCCTCTGTGTGCTCCGCAGGTATTCGTGTTGGTATAAACTCTTCTGCCGGCAAATTTCGCTGCCGGAGCAACATAAGGGATGTGAGACATGGCAGCCGTATAGAATAATACCACGACACCCCAGGACATGTATGCACCGCCGACCATGAGGTTATCAAAATCTACCGCAGTAATTTTTCCTTCTTTTGTAAATCCGATTCTGAACTTCATATAGCATGGATGACGCCCCTGATGAGTAGCAAATACCTCCGCTCTCTCATATGTACACTTAACCGGACGGCCGATTCTGGAGGAGAACTTGGAAGTTACAAAATCAGCCGTAGAAGCAACGCCCTTACCGCCGAAACCGCCGCCGAGAAGAGGAACTGTGATCCTGATATCCTTCATAGGCATCTGCAGAACCTTAGCCAGCTGCTGGTGAGTATAGTGAGGTACCTGGCAAGTTGCATACAGGTGGAGCTTATTCTTGTGTACATCGTAGTCAGCCAGTGCGGACTGAGGTTCAAGAAAAGCATGTGTATACTGTGAAGAATAAAATTCTTTTTCCACCACCAGATCGGATTCCGCCAGGATCGCGTCTACATCACCATACTGCTGCTTACCCTGGTGAGCGATGTTGCCCGGCTTATCTTCGTGAATGAGAACGCCTTCTTCATTTGCCATTCTCTCAGCATCTCTACCGTCTACGATAACAGGAAGGAGCTCATATTCTACATCGATGAGTTCCAGAGCCTTTTCTGCAATTTCTTCTGTCAGCGCACAGACGGCTGCCACCGGTTCTCCCCACATGCGAACCTTATCTCTTGCGAGAACCTGTTCATTCGCGGAATGAGCGATGATACCGTAATCGATAGGGAAATCCTTTCCCGTAAGGACATCGAGAACGCCGTCCAGCTCGAGTGCCCTGCTGAAGTCGATGTTCTTGATGATGGCATGAGCATGCGGAGATCTTAAAAGCTTCGCATATACCATTCTTGGTAAAGTCAGGTCATCTGTGTACTGTAACTTACCGGTAACTTTCATAGGACCGTCGAGACGCGGAATGGATCTTCCGACTTCCGTATACTCTCTTGTATAATCTTTATAATCATTATATTTGTTTGATACTTCCCAAAGCTTGTTCATCGCCATTTATAACACCCCGCCTTCTGCTGCACATGCTTCTACGGCTTCGAAAATGAGCAGGTATCCTGTGCATCTGCAGAGGTTACCGGAGAGTGCTCTTCTGATTTCCGTTCTCGTAGGCTGTGGATTTCTCGTCAGTAAGTTATAAGAAGACATGATCATACCCGGTGTGCAGAATCCGCACTGTACCGCACCGTGATTCAGGAATGCCTTCTGGATCGGGTTCATTTCGCCCGTCTTGTGATCCGCGATACCTTCGACCGTCGTGATCTTCTTACCCTGACATGCGATCGCCAGAGTCAGGCAGGACAGTACTGCCTTACCGTCGATGATGACTGTGCAGGCACCGCAGTCTCCCTGGCCGCAGCCCTTCTTTGTACCTGTGAGACCCGCTTCTTTTCTCAGGACATCTACCAGAAGATCCGTAGGAGCGATTCTCAGGTCCATATCTTCGCCGTTAATGTTTAACGTAATAAGCTGTTTTTTCATTTTCGAATACACCCCCTTGCTTAACCGTTGATTTCCTCAGCGAGCTCTCTTAAGATTCTTCTTGCCAGCGCACCGACAACGTCTACTCTGTAGTTTGCGGAAGCTCTTACGTCCGTGATCGGATGTACTTCAGACTGTGCTGCTTCACCGGCTGCCTTGATCGCTGCTTCGTCGCCAACCTTCGTTCCGATCAGTGCCTTAGGAACTGCTTCGGAGATCAGAGGGCGGATTGCTACGGAACCCATAACGCACTTCGCATCCTTGATCGTTCCGTCTTCTACTGTGAGGCTGATCGCCATGTTCGCAATATCGATTTCCATGGAGCTTCTCATACCTACGTAAGCGTACTTAACATATGTATTCGGAGCAGGCTCAGGAAGGATGATGCTCTTGATGATTTCGCCTTCTTCCAGAACGTTCTTTCTGTTACCCGTGATGAAGTCTGCTACAGGAAGTGTTCTTTCAGAACCCTTCTTTACCAGAACGACATCTGCACCGTAGCAGATCAGGGATGCCGGAGTTTCTGCGGAAGGACCGGAGTTTGCGAGGTTACCGCCGATCGTACCCATTTCTCTTACCTGCGGGCCGCCGATTTCACCTGCAGCATATGCGAATGCAGGATACTTTGCCTTTAATTCTTCGGAGAATTCACAGAAAGCGTCTGTCGTGCATGCGCCGATCACTGCGCCCTTTCCGTCTTCTACCTTGAATTCGTTTAATTCAGGAATATGAGTTACGTCGATTACGTTTGCTGGATGAATCATTTTTTCCTTGAGCTGGATCATTAAGTCCGTACCGCCGGCAAGAACCTTAGCGTTCTCTTTTGTAGCTAAGAGTTCGAGGGCTTCGTCCAATGTTTCAGGAGCGAAATACTCAAATGGAGTTAAAATATTCAAACAAGCCACCTCCTTAAAAATTTTGTGATATTGGTTTG
>CALXIZ010000150.1 GCA_944388495.1 uncultured Clostridia bacterium
GGGGCAAGGATTCTTGGCTTCGTATATACCGGAAGCGTGGAAAAGAGAAAAGGCCGCTATGGAAAATACGGGAAGTACGGAAAGTACGGATACCGTTATGGCTATGGAGATTACTATGGCTATGGTCGCAGCTATAAGCATAAGGACGATTCATCGGGCAGCCTGTAGAAACGGGCGGCAGCGGATGTCTCAGAGCGGCGGAAATATTTCAGGATATTTTATGATGACAGAGAAAGGCAGGCACGGAAAATGATCGATTTTCATACACATATTCTGCCGAAGATGGACGACGGCAGCCGCGGTACGGAAGAATCCCTCAGGATGCTCCGGGAAGAATCATCTCAGGGAATCTCTGCAGTGGTGCTCACACCCCACTATTACGCGGAAAAAGAAACGCCGGAAAAATTCCTGAAACGTCGCGAGGCATCCGGCCGCCGGCTTTCGGAGGTTATCGATGAGTCAGGAGAAAAAAGCAGCCTGCCGGATCTCTTTCTCGGCGCGGAAGTTAAGGTTTTTTCAGGAATTTCCTCTCTGGAGCTTCTGCCTGAGCTGGCAATCCGGGGAACGAGGTATATTCTTCTGGAAATGCCTTTTGAACCGTGGCCGGAGAGCATCTTCCGGGAACTGAGCGGAATCAAGGCCAGAGGACTTCATCCTGTCATCGCTCATCTGGAACGTTATCTGCAGCTTCAGAAAAGAACGGATAATATCGAGCGTCTGATGAATTCCGATGTTCTGATTCAGTGCAACACGGAATTTTTCCTGCAGGGCTTTAAGGGGAGAAAGGCTTTTCAGCTGCTGAAAGAAGACAGAATCCATCTTCTCGGATCTGACTGCCATAATCTTACCTCGCGTCCGCCGAATCTGGGTTCTGCTCTCGATCTGATCAGAAAAAAACTGGGGGAGAACTCGGTGGAACGTCTCATGCATCGATCGAAGAAAGTCCTCTCATGAGGGGAAAGAGGTTTTTCTTCGGAAGATGAATGAACATAATTTTGATTTTGTTTCAATAATTTGCATTTAAAAACATAGCATGGAAGCAGCAGACGGCTTTTCCGGCAAAGAGTCCATATTAAGAAATCCGGATAAAGAGTCGCAGATGCTTCAGATTTTGCATGGAGGGACTCAACTGTGACAGCAAAGGAAAGAACACTCAAAAATACGAGAAGAATCGCGCTGCTGGTATTCGATATCTTCAGCATCGTAATTTCCGGCTATATCGCGCTGCTGCTGCGGTTTAACGGCAGAATCGAAGCGGGATATCTGGAAAACCTGAATGATGTTCTGATTCCCGTCGCGGCGGCAGGAATCGTGATCTTCGCCCTGCTGCATCTGTACCGCAGCCTGTGGCAGTTCGCTTCGATTACAGAGCTGCGCAATATCATCGCCGCGTCGCTTCTTGCCAACATCGCCAACGGCCTCATCTGTGAGGTCAGCGGAAATGTCATGCCGCGGAGTTGCTATATCATCTTTTTCCTGTTTCTGACCATGCTTCTGGGCGGAAGCCGGTTTTTCTACCGGCTGCTGCGCCTCTGGCGGAGGCAGACGGATACGGCGAAGCTGCCGGAAACGGCGGCAGCGGATCGGGTGATGATCATCGGAGCCGGCGAGGCGGGAGAAAAGGTGTACCGGGAGATCGTGACGTCGGAGAGCGTACATAAGAAAAAGGTGGTCTGCTTTATCGATGACGATCCGTCCAAATGGGGCCGATCCGTTCACAGTATTCTGATCTGCGGCGGCCGGAATCAGATCGTCGAGGCGGCGGAACGGTTCCGGGTACAGGAGATTCTGGTGGCGATCCCGTCGGCTTCCCGCCGGGAGATCGCGGATATTCTGCGGATCTGCAACGATACGAGATGTTCCGTCAAGAAGCTGCCGGGCATGTATCAGATGATCAACGGAGAGATTCACATCAGTGATTTCCGGGAGGTGGATATCCAGGATTTGCTGGGGCGCGATCCCATCGAGGTCAATCTTTCCGAGATCATGGACTATGTGACGGACCGGGTGGTGATGGTCACCGGCGGAGGAGGCTCCATCGGCAGCGAAATCTGCCGTCAGATCGCGGCAAACCGGCCGAAGCAGCTGATTATCGTCGATATTTACGAGAATAACGCCTATGAGATCCAGCAGGAGCTGAAACGGACCCATCCGGAGCTCAATCTGAAAACGATGATCGCTTCTATCCGCAACGCGAGAAAGATGGACAGGCTCTTTGAGACCTACCGTCCGGATATCGTCTTTCACGCGGCGGCTCACAAGCACGTGCCGCTGATGGAGGACGCGCCGAACGAAGCGGTGAAGAACAATGTCTTCGGCACGCTGAACGTGGTAAAAGCGGCGGATAAATATCATGCCGGCCGTTTTATCCTGATTTCCACCGACAAGGCAGTCAACCCGACGAATATCATGGGCGCCACGAAGCGCATCTGTGAGATGATCGTCCAGGCTTACGACAAGAAGTCGCAGACCGACTATGTGGCGGTGCGCTTCGGCAATGTGCTGGGCTCCAACGGCTCGGTGATTCCGCTCTTTGAGCAGCAGATCCGAGAGGGAGGTCCGGTGACGGTGACCCATCCGGACATCATCCGGTATTTCATGACGATTCCGGAGGCGGTGTCTTTGGTGCTGCAGGCAGGAGCCTACGCGAAGGGCGGAGAGATCTTCGTGCTGGATATGGGAGAGCCGGTGAGGATCGCCGACATGGCGAAAAATCTGATCAAGCTGTCCGGTCTGGAGCCGGACGTGGACATAAAGATCGAGTATACGGGGCTGCGTCCGGGAGAAAAGCTCTATGAGGAGCTTCTGATGGACGAAGAGGGCCTGCAGGATACGCCGAACCATACGATTCACATCGGAAAGCCCATCGAGATGGATGAGGAAAGCTTTTTCGACCGGCTGCAGGAGCTGAAAGAGGAGGCGTACCAGGAGGCGGATGACATCCGCGCTCTGGTGAAGGAGCTGGTTCCGACATATTCGTATACGCCGCCGGAAAAAAAGGAAAATCGGAGAGAGCCTGATCTGTCAGGAAGCATTGCAGTCGATACGTCTGCAATCGCCGCGGAGATCGAGGATTCTCTGAGGACAGAGAAAGGGAAGACAGATACCGATGAGGATGATGAGAAAAGTCATCCGGAGGAAAAAAGGAACGTCAGAGTCCTGATGGATGTCAGCGTTTCCGGCGATACCGCAGGCAGTCAGGCACAGCGGATCGTGTGAAGGTTTATAAAGAGAATGCAATGCAGAGACTTTCTGCAAAGCATAAATAAAAGCAGCGCAAGCCAGGCTGCCGTTGAGACGGCGGTGTGGCGAAACGCTGTTACAGAGATGTTTTTCTTCAATCCGGGGAATGCATGACTCCGGAGTGGCGAAGCATACCCTTTTTGCGGTTTTCATTGCATCCGGAACGGGGCTGACGCAGTCTCTTTTGCTTCGGACAAAGTTTTTTCCGGGACGGACCCGGGCTCAGATGCCGGAATTGCCTCCGCATTAAAAAGAGGCGGCCGGAATGAGTAATCTTTGTTTTCAGCGCGACGGGCAGACAGGAGGTGTTTTTCGTGTGGTATGCGATACAGACGATGACCGGCAGAGAGCAGGAACTGATCGATACGGTCGATGCCAGAACGGATCATAACACTTATGAGCGCTGCTTCTGCGTGCGCCGGGAAGCAGTCTGGCGGCGGGAAGGCCGTTATATCACGCATATCGAACCGCTGTTTCCCGGTTACGTCTTTGTGGAAACACAGGATCCGGAGGCGTTTTACCTGCAGCTGAAAAAAATCCCCAAATTCTCCAGGCTGCTGGGCAAGGATATCAGGGAAAAAACAGCAGGAACGCCTGAGCATCGGACTGACGGCCGGACAGGAAAAAAGACAGAAAAAAGAACCTCGGATCCGTTTTGCGGTCAGCTGCGGACTTCGTTCCGCAATCCGCATTCAGATTCGTCCCGCTATCCGGCCTGCAGCCGGCCTGCAAATCCGGTGCTGCGGGCAGCCGGTGAAGCTTCCCGTGTCGGTGAGGATCCCTGCGGACGCAGTATCTGCAGCCGGCCGGGTTTATCATCGGAAGAGTCACGAGAATCCCGCGCTGTGTTTTCCGGAAATGATTCGGAAAATTTACCGAAAGGCGCCTTTAGAGATCCTGAAAGGGTTCCGGAAAATTTCAGCCCTCCTGACGGATTCACCCATTCCGAACATCTGAACGGTACGGATATTTCTTTTGCGCCGGGAAGTTTGAATGTGAAAAATATGAACTGCTCCGGCGATTTCGGGAGCAGACCGGGCAAATCAGATGAAGGAATTCTGTTTCATGCGGTTTCCGAAGAGGAGGAAGCTTTTCTGAAACAGCTGATCGGCGACGATCCGGACAATATTGTGCGGCTGTCTCCGGTGGAGCTGGATGAAAACAGCGAGATTATAAAATGCGGCGGCGCGCTTCGTTATTATAAAGATGCTATCATCAAGAAACGCATCCGGCTGCGGTATGTGGTGGTGCGTGTTCCTCTGTTCGGGAGGAACCGGGATGTTCTGCTGGGCATTCGGGTGGAAAAGGAGAAGATCCTGAATATGCTGGATAGGGACTGATGAACTGCCGGAAAGGCGGCAGTTAAGTCGGCGGAGTGACCGGAACAGAAAAAAAGTCTGCGGATCGACCGGGTCAGGTGGACAGAATGATGGATTGATAGAAAAACGGGCAGCCGAACGGATCGGACGAACCGACATAAACAGGTTGCCGGGCTTTTCCGGACTGGAAAACGGATCGGATAAAAGAGCAGGATGGAAACTTCCCAAGGCAGAATGCCGGGCGGATTGACTACAGCAAGTCAGATGGACTGACGGGCCTGTGAAAGAAAGAAGCCGGCAGCTTGAGAAAATGACGGACTGTTGGAATAACAGCAGCCGCCGGCACGGGAAACCGGCGGAAGACAGGAATGCTCAACGGGCAGAGTAGCGGACAGTCAAGTCGGCGGAGTGACCGGAC
>CALXIZ010000151.1 GCA_944388495.1 uncultured Clostridia bacterium
TGCGATCTCCCGTATCTTTCCGGCAACCGAAGCCCGATATAAAGAAGGATCTTTCCGCAGAATCACACTGAAAGATACGGTCTTTTCCATATCCTCCAGCGTCAGATGCGCCTGCAGAGCGACCTCCTCTTCCTCTTCCGCCAGAGCGAGCACATCATACTGCCCGTCCTCCGAAATCAGCACCGGATCTGACGACTCCCACAAAACAGATATTTCTCCCGTCTCATCTTCTGACGGCAGAGTAAAATTTTCTGTGACGATACGACGCCCGCCGGTTTCAGGTGCAACGAGGTCGGGAAGTCTGACAGCATATGCGCTCAGCAGTTTTTCTTTTTCCTCTTCTGTCCTTTTTTCCTCCTGAACCACAATGCCCACAGATTCTTTTATTCTGGACTCTCCCGTTTGTGCCTCCACCGTGACCGGAATCGTCTTCTGTCCCTCGCCCTCCTTCGGACGCCGGATAGCAGCAATCTCTTCTTCTGACAGAACAGAAGAGAGAATCGCCGTGCCGGCAAGCAGCAGTACCCCGGATATCACGAAAATATAAATTCTGAGATTCCGTCTCTGATACTTTTCTACCGCTTCCGACAGCTGCTGTCCGCTGTATCTTGCGGAAAGCTTTTCGCGCAGTATCCCGGATTCCCCTCTGATTTTCTCCGGAACCGCTCTCTCCGCAGACCGCAGAACGGACTGCGATATCCGACGCAGGGAAAAAGATGTATCCCGCCGCCCGGAATTTTTTTTATTTTTCTCCAGATTCACACCTCCTGTTTTTCAGTCAAACGAAATCAGCCGGAAACTCCACAGAAAGGATCCTAACGTCGCCGCAAAAGAGACTGCCATGATCATCTTTCCTTCCAGAGTACTGTACATCATTTCCAGATAGTCCGGAGAACTGAGATTGATCAGAAGAATCACCGCCGGCGGCATGAGCGCCAGAATACGGCTCTCCAGTTTTTTCTGAGACAGCAGCATATGTTTTTCATTTCTCAGTTCTATATTCTGTGTCAGAATTTCGCTCGCTTTGCCGATCAGCGAGCTGAGATCTCCTCCCGTCTTTCTGCACACAGCGCACACATCCACAAATTCTCCGATTTCCTCTATATGTGAACGGTTCGCCAGATCCTTCAGAAGAACCTCGGCGCTGCCGTTCGTATCCCGTATAACACGCGTCATGTGAGAAAGTTCCCGGACGACGGGAGCATTTCCTCCGTAAATCAGCATCAGCGGTTCACAGGCATCTTCTACAGCCTCTTCCAGATTTCTTCCCGTACTGACAGAGGCCGAAACGGAATAGAGAAAATCCCGGAACTGCATCCGCAGTTCCTGTTTCTGACTTTCCGCCCGGAATTTTTTATAAACCGGCAGAATGGGAAAAGAAGCGAAAATAAAGATCACGACCGCAGCCGCGCTGTGAAAATACAGATATCCGCACAGTCCCGAAAAAAGGACAGACAGCAGCAGTATTCTGTTCCGTTCCCGGGATTCCATCTCATACTCATCGTAATTTCTGCTCTTCCATTCCATCGCGGACTCCACCTCTCATCTGCATCTTTTCTGTATGCCTCAGACTGTTTCCCGTCGGCTCAAGCATCCCCTCAGTGCCCGCCTCTTTCCGAAACTGAAAGATACTGTTCAGAACAGGTTTTCCCTCCTCATAACCGAGAAATTCCGCCACTTCCAGTACTTTTCTCGTTCCGTCGTTCAGCCGTGAAAGATGAACGACGATATCGATTCCCGAAGATATCTGCCCCCGTACCGCATCGACCGGATAAGAGGCTGCTGACAGAAACATCGTCTCCAGTCTGCCGAAAACAGCGTACGGCGTATTCGCGTGAATCGTACTCATTCCTCCGTCGTGTCCCGTATTCAGCGCCGTGATCATATCCACCACCTCCCCTCCTCTTACTTCACCTACGATAATTCTGTCCGGACGCATACGCAGGCTTGCCTTTACCAGATCTCTCATCGATATCATTCCCTTTCCCTGCGCATTCGCATTTTTCGTCTCCAGCCTGACGATATTGTCAATTCCTCTGATCTGCAGTTCCGCAGAATCTTCAATGACGATGATGCGCTCTTCTTTCGGAATATAGTCTGTCAGAGCGCTCAGAAGAGATGATTTTCCGGAACTCGTTCCTCCTGAAATCAGAATATTATATCCGCACCTTACCAGAGTTTTCAGAAAGTCTGCAGCCTCCTCCGACAGAGAATCTCTTTCGATCAGATCCCGGACTGTGATCCTCTTCTTCGGAAAACGCCGGATCGTCAGAATCGGCCCGGACAGAGAAATATTTTTATATACAGCATGAACTCTCGAACCGTCTGCCAGTCTCGCGTCCAGAATCGGATTCATCTCATTGATCTCTCTGTGAACTTTGCCTGCAATTCTCATGATTACTTCCTCCAGCGCCTCATCCGAAGGAAAAGCCTCATCGATGCGAAGCAGTTCTCCTTCCCGCTCGACAAAAATGTCATCTCTGCCATTTACCATGATCTCACTGATGCGGTCATCCTCAAGATAAGGCTGCAGCAGCCCGAGATCCTTTCGCATCGCGTTGAACACGCCGTTGACCAGCATGATTTTTTCCTTGAAATGCAGCTGTGACGTGTGTGCGCTGCGGAAAATATAATCTTCGATCCATTCGCGCATCTGTTCATCACTTCCGGCGCTCTCTCCTCCGACAGACAGCCGGATCTCATCCGATATTCTGCGGATCAGCTCCGCTCTTTCTCTGCTCTCATACAAACGGCATCACTTCCTCTATCATGCGGTCCACTGCCGCCGCAAAGATTCCGGTCATACTGATATTTTTCAGCCCGTCTGACCGGTAAAAGCTGTGCGGATCATAAGGTATCACCGCATACGCCTCTTTACTTCTCTCCTCTTTCGTTTTTTCATCATAAAATACAGGACCCGCATCATATCCTTCCATATTGATCACCCGGATTATCTCCCCCTGCTCTTCCTGTGCATTTCTCACGATATGGGCGATCCACCGTTCCGTCATATCTCCGGATCCCTTTTCCGGCGGCGTCAGAACGAAAATGATATCCGATCTGGACGCGATCAGGCCGGTCACTTTATCATTTGAATTATCCAGGTCAAATACGACAACATCATAAACGGAAGAATCATCCAGACTTTTTATAAACCGCTCCATCTCATCCGCATCCAAAGACGCCAGTTCATTGATCTCTTTCTCCATATAAAAAGCCGACACTCCGAATCTGTCATATACCATATAAGATGTAAGAGACTGTTCGGGACGGTCTTCCGCGAAGAGACGATAGATATATTCATTCAGCGTTTTATGTCTCTGCGCGGAATCCATCGGAAAATATTTTCTGATATCACACAGCAGAGAAGTGCTTACAATCAGAACGGACTGATTTTTTTTCTGCTGCAGCAGGCGTGATAAAACGACAGATACGGATGTTTTTCCCATTCCTCCGACCGTACTTGTTACAGAAATAACAAAAAAACGGCTGCGCTGAAGAGGGATTTTTCCGTCCGGCTGATGCGCTGAAAGGGTTGAATTTATATGCATGACAAGTTTTGTCGCACTGACGAATTTATATATCATACTTATATTTGGAAAGACCATCCTTGCCTGCAGAAATTCCTCTTCTTTCCGGAAGAGAAACAGCGATCTTTCCATCACCTCCGCCACGCGTTTCTCCTGTATGTATTCCGGTCCGGCACCTCCGAAAATATAGAGATCATATTCCTCCTCATCATCGTTCTCATTCTCTGATTTACCGGCTCTTTTTCCCCTTTTCCATTCGCCGAAGCTTTCCGATCCGATGTCCGTACTGCGAAAATAATCTGCCATATACTGACAGAACATATCGCGGAACCACTCGTCATCATCCAGAAGACAGATGCTCATTTTTTTCAATCTCTAACACCTCATTTCTTTTATGTAAATTTTTTACATGATGATACTAACATCTCTGAGTCATTTTGTCAATATTTAACAGTAAAATTTTGTTATCTATTTTTTACAAATACTGATGTGTTCACCGGAATATACAGCGTAAAAAATAGGATAATTTTAGAAATCGGCGGGATATTGTGAAATATTTAATTAGTTCTCGTTAAATATTTAATTAAACAACACCGTATTGACATTAATTCTTTCGCTGTGTTAATCTATTGGTGCAAGGCAATGGAGTTGTCAGTCCTGACAAATGAAAGGCTGATGACACCAGAATATAAAACACTTTTATATTTTCCTTTCAAATCTAAAATTACGCCGTACCCGCCGGTTCGCCTGCGGCGGATCGGAAAGGCGCGTACGGTTGTATTTAAAGTGCAGTCTTCATCTGTGTGGCATCAGAAGAGACTGTGCCAGTCAAAGTTAACCTATCCATTTATAACAAGGAGGACAAATTGGCGAAAGAACTTATCATCAATTCAGTCGAATCTTTTGAAGAAGCTTTACCTCTGATTCAGGCTGCAGAAAAAGAATTCAGCACATTTACGCAGGAACAGGTAGACACTATCTGCGAACACGCTGCAATGGCAGTAAGTAAGATGCGTATTCCTCTCGCTAAGATGGCACACGAGGAAACCGGTTACGGTATTGTTGTAGATAAGATTACGAAGAACCAGTACGCTTCCGAGCACATCTGGAACTACATGCGTCACGCAAAGACTTGCGGTATCATCGATGAGAATCCGGCATTCGGTACGAAGCGCGTAGCATCCCCTAAGGGCGTTATCGCTGCGATCGTTCCTACGACGAACCCGACTTCCACGACGATCTACAAGATCTTAATCGCATTAAAGACGAGAAACTCCATCATCGTATCTCCTCATCCAAATGCTGTTAACTGCACGATCGAAGCTGCAAGAATCATGAGAAACGCAGCGATCGAAGCAGGTCTTCCTGAAAACGTAATCAGCTGGGTATCCGAACCTTCTCTCGACATCTCCGATGTCATGATGAAGAAAGTAGACCTGATCATCGCTACCGGTGGTGAAGCGATGGTACACGCCGCTTATTCTTCCGGTACTCCGGCACTCGGCGTAGGCCCTGGTAACTGTAACGTAGTTATCGATGATACGGCTGATCTGAGAATGGCTGTAGAGTCCATCATCCACTCCAAGACGTTTGATAACGGTATGATCTGCGCAACTGAGCAGCACATCACTGTTTTAAAGAGCATCTACAAGGAAGTTAAGGCTCTGATGAAGGACGCACGCTGCTACTTCCTCTCCAAGGACGAAGCAGACAAGGTTGCTGAAGTATTCTTCAACCCTAAGACTCACGGCGTTAAGCCTGCCGCTGTAGGTCAGACTGCAGTACACCTGGCTGAAATGGCCGGCATCGAAGTTCCGGCTGAGACGAAGGTTCTCGTGTATGAAACAGATGACACTTCCCACGACAATCCATGGGCTTGCGAAAAGCTGACGACTCTCCTCGGTATGTACAAGGCCGACACTCTCGAAGAAGCATTCGACATCTGCGAAAAGCTCGTATTCGAAGGCGGCGCAGGTCACACTGCAGCTATGTACGTAGATCCGACGGAAGAAGACAAGATCGATGCATTCGCAGAAAAGATGAAGGCTGGACGTATCCTCATCAATACTCCGACATGCTTCGGTGGTATCGGTGACCTCTACAACTTCGATATCGCTCCTTCCCTCACGCTCGGACCTGGTTCCGTCGGTCACTCTTCCTTCATGGGCAACACGCACTATGAAGAACTGCTCGACATCAAGACGGTTGCAATCAGAAAAGAAAACATGCTCTGGCTGCAGCTGCCTAAGAAGTTATACTTCAAGACCGGATGTACTCCAGTAGCACTGAAGGAAATGAAGGATGTATATGACTTCAAGAGAGCATTCATCATCACTGACGCAAACCTCTATCAGATCGGTGCCTGCGATGCCATCATCAATCAGCTGAGAGATATGGGTATCGAGACTGCAGAGTTCTTCGACATCCGTGTTGACCCGCAGATTCAGGACGCTATGAAGGGTCTGCCTAAGATGCACGAATTCGAACCTGACGTAATCATCGCTGTCGGCGGCGGTTCCGCTATCGATACGGCGAAGATCATGTGGATCATGTACGAAAATCCTGAAGAAGCATTCCTCGACATGGCTACGATCTTCCTCGATATCAGAAAGAGAATCCGCTTCTTCCCTCAGATGGGCAAGAAAGCGAAGCTCGTCTGCATCCCTACTACGGCTGGTACGGGTTCCGAGGTTACTCCGTTCACGATCATTTCCGACGCGAACACCGGCATGAAGTGGCCGATCATCGGTTACGAAATGATGCCTGAAATGGCAATCGTCGATGCCGACAACATGATGAAGCTGCCTCCGAGAGCAACTCAGGCTTCCGGCTACGACGTACTGACTCATGCAGTAGAAGCATACGTTTCCACGTTTGCTACGGAATACACGAACGGATTCGCTAAGTCTGCAGTAGAGATGGTATTCAAGTATCTGCCTGCAGCTTACAAGTCCGCATTCAAAGATGCGAAGCCGAATCCTGTCGCACGTGAAAAGATGGCAGACGCTTCCGCACTGGCAGGTGTTGCATTCGCAAACGCATTCCTGGGTATCAACCACTCTCTGTCCCACAAGCTGGGCGGCTGGTTCCACATCCCGCACGGTACTGCTAACGCACTCCTCTGCCCTTATGTCTGCAAGTTCAACGCGCAGAAGCACCCTTATCACATGGGTACATTCTCTCAGTACAAGTATCCTCAGGCATTCGAAAGATACGTTGAACTGGGCGAACTGATCGGCGTAAAGGGTAAGAACGACGAAGAAACATTCAAGAACTGGATCGCAGCTCTCGAACAGCTCAAGGTTGATATCGACATCCCTGCTACTATCTGGGAATGGCTCGTTGAGAACCACCCTGAAAAGAGCAAGGAAGACTGGGAAAAGGAATTCCTCGATGCAGTAGATCAGATGTCTGAATGGGCATTCCACGATGCATGCACGGGCACAAACCCTGTATATCCTATGATCTCCGAGCTCAAGCAGGTTTACCTCAGAGCATTCTATGGCGATGAGAAGTTCATCGAGAAGTACGGCGATGTTCTCTCCGTTCCGGTAGAAAATCCTACTGACGTTCACGCAGCATATCCTCTCGGACTCACTGCGGAAATCGGTGAGGATAAGGTTGGCGGCTTCAGATAAGCCATACATAAAAAGCCAATCACTCAGATTTGATTTCATGAGTGAAGGTGATGCCGGTTCATCCGGTATCACCTTCATATCTTATCAGTTCAGTTAATAAGGAGAAAATCGTATATGTACATGCTCAATCTTCCTAAAAAAGTATATTTCAAAAAGGGAGCCATGAACGTAGCGCTCAAGGAACTCGATGAAGTATACGGATTTAAAAGAGCATTCATAGTCTCCGATGCAAACCTGTACAGACTCGGTATTGTCAATCCTGTAGACGCATGGGTACGCGGCAGAGGAATCAGAACGGCGGAATTCTTTACTTTCGATAAGGTTCCTTCCTTCGAAAACGTACGCAGCGGTCTCCCTAAGATGCTGGAATATAATCCGGACGTCATCATCGCTGTCGGCGGCGGTTCTGTCATGAGCGCTGCGAAGGCGATGTGGCTCCTCTATGAGAATCCTGATCTGGATCTCAACGAGGTGGCTGATAAGTTCAGCAGTCTGGATGGAGAATACGATGCAAACTATGCCGATTTCCCTGACACGGGCAAAAAAGCGAAGCTCGTCCTCATCGCTACCACTGCCGGTTCCGGTGCGGAATGCTCTCCTTTCTCCGTTTTAGCGGATGATAACGGCAAGCTGCGCGTCATCGCAAGCTACAAGCTCTTACCTGAAATCGCGGTCGTTGATTCCATGTTCTCGGAAAACATGCCGACAGAGCTGGTAAAAAAGAGCGGTCTCACCGCCCTCTCCCAGGCTGTCAGAGCTTATGTTGCTCCGGGTGGCGGCGAATATACTCAGGGATTTGCAAGAGAAGCTGCAGAGAGTATCTTAAAGAATCTCGAAGCAGCTGTATCCGGTTGTTCTGCTGCGCGTGAGAAGATGTCTTATGCTGCATCTGTTGCAGGACTGGCATTCTCCAACGCGGTAAATACAGTGGATACAGAAGCAGGTTTCTATCCGGAGGCTAAGGAAAAGTCTGCCGCTGATATCGGCGCAGATGCTTATGCTCTTATTGTAGACCTTGCAAAACACGCTGGAATCCAGGGTGACAGCGACGATAAGATCTTCGCTGACTGGATCGCAGCCTGCGAGAAACTGCATTCCTTATAAAAAGAAGTTGAAAATTGCTTCTTCCATTTTTCCAAATACAAAAACAGAATCTCTCTCCTCATCTGAGGAGAGAGATTCTGTTTTTGTTCATTGCGATAGTCCGGATAAAAGTCACACAAAAAGCTGATTTCGTTATCTTTCCTTCTGTTCTTCAGTCCGACAGCAGTCTGCCGATAATATAATTCGATATATCGACTCCTTTGCGCGAAAAACGCAGCCTTCCCTCTTCCAGAATCAGACTTCCGTCTCTCAGAAAGGGTTCCGCTTTTTTTCCGTACCGTTCCAGGAAAGAGAGCTTTTCTCTGCCCGCAAACCGGCTGTCAAACCAGGAAAGGTCCATTCCCTCCCGCCTTCTCAGGCAGGTAAAGACGGCGTCTCCTCTTTCCTCTTCTTCTGTATTTACTGTCACATTCTGTCTCATGTAGGAGCGCGACGCCGTAAGGCGTCTGATATAAGAGACGATGTCCTGTTCGTTGTAATAACGCGCGCCCTTACGGTAAGAATGGGCGGACGCTCCGAAGCCTGCATAGTCGCACATCGACCAGTATTTCAGATTATGACGGCAGGCGTGTCCCGGCAGAGACGCATTTGAGATCTCATACATCTGATATCCTCTGCTCTCCAGTATGTCGACAGCATCATGGTACATCGCTCTGTTTATCCCGTCCGCTACCTGTTCCACTTCGTCCGCGCGAAACATGCGGTAAAGCGGCGTTCCTTCCTCGATCTGCAGACTGTAAAGCGATATATGCGGCGGCTCCATCTCCAGAATACGGTACAGCGTTCTTCTCCAGGAATCCTGTGTATGACCCGGAAAGCCGAAAATGAGATCGACACTGATATTGTAAAAGCCTGCCCGGCGTGCATCGGAAACGCAGCGCACCGCATCAGCTGCCGAATGAATCCTGCCCAGAAAACGAAGCTCTCCGTCATTCATCGACTGAACACCGATGCTCAGACGGTTGATTCCTGCATTGCGGTACCTTCGGAGATCCTCATATGTGACTGTGCCGGGGTTGACTTCCATGGTAATTTCAGAGTTCTCAGACAAAAGGATCCTGCCGTCTGCCGAACGGCTTTTCACACATCTCATCAATTCTTCGATGAGATCCGGTCCGGCGGCGGAAGGCGTTCCGCCGCCGAGAAAAAGGGAATCCGCAAACCAGTTTCCGCCGCCCGCATCGATTTCTTTTCCGATTTCTTCCCGAAAGAGCAGAATCTCCTTCTGCAGCGACCTGAAATAAGATTTTTTCATATCATCCGAAGCTTCCGCAACGGAATAAAAATCACAGTAGATACATCTGCGGACGCAGAACGGTATATGAATATAGATACCGGGCTGTTTTGTCTCCGGAAAAAATCTCTCTTCCGAACCGCTATTTTCCTTCATCATATTTCAGAACTGCCGTAAATGCCTCCTGCGGTACTTCTACCGTACCGAACTGACGCATCCGTTTCTTTCCCTCTTTCTGCTTTTCCAGGAGCTTTTTCTTCCGCGAAATATCTCCGCCGTAACATTTTGCCAGCACGTCCTTTCTCAGCGCCTTTACCGTCTCTCTGGCGATTACCTTCTGACCGACGGCCGCCTGAATCGGAACTTCGAACTGATGGGAAGGAATGATTTCCTTCAGCTTCGAGCAGACAAAACGTCCTCTGTCATATGCCTCGCTCTCATGCACGATCATGGAAAAAGCGTCTACCAGCTCCTTATTGAGGAGAATGTCGAGTTTGACGAGAGAAGATTTTTCATAGCGCACAAATTCGTAGTCGAGAGAGCCGTATCCTCTTGTCTTTGACTTGAGCGCGTCGAAGAAGTCATAGATGACCTCGTTGAGCGGAAGTTCATAATGAAGAGAGACACGCGACTCTGTGATATATTCCATATTCATCATCGTACCGCGGCGCTGCTGACACAGCTCCATGATCGAACCGACGTATTCCTTCGGCAGCATGATGTCCGCTTTGACGATCGGCTCCTCGATGTGATCGATCTCGGCCACAGGCGGAAGATTGGACGGATTCTGCACCATGACTGTCTCGCCGCTGTTGAGCACCACCTTATAGATAACGCTCGGCGATGTCGTGATGACAGCGAGCTCAAATTCCCGTTCGAGGCGCTCCACGATAATCTCCATATGAAGAAGTCCGAGAAAACCGCACCGGAAGCCGAAGCCGAGCGCTGCGGAATTTTCCGGTTCAAAGTGAAAGGCCGCGTCGTTAACCTGCAGCTTCTCCAGCGCATCCTTGACATTATCATATTTTTCGCCTTCGCCCGGATAAATGCCGCAGTATACCATCGGACTCGACGCTTTATATCCCGGCAGAGGCTCTGCCGCCGGACGATCCGCAAGAGTAATCGTATCTCCGACATTTGCGTCCCGGACCTGTTTTATACTGCCGCAGATATAGCCTACCTCTCCGGCACGCAGCTGTTCTGTCGGTGTCGGAGACGGCGCATAGACACCTACTTCTGTCACCTCGTAATTTTTTCCCGCATTCATCAGACGGATGATATCGCCTTTTCTGACAGAACCGTCGAAGATTCTGGTATAGATGACCACACCTCTGTAATTATCATAATAGGAATCGAAAATCAGCGCTTTCAGCGGAGCTTCGACGTCACCGTCCGGAGGCGGAACGTTTCGGACGATATCCTCCAGAACAGCTTCGATGTTGATTCCCTCCTTTGCCGAAACGAGAGGTGCATTCTCAGCGTCGATGCCGATGATATCCTCCACTTCGAGCTTCACTTCATCCGGCCGCGCGCTCGGCAGATCAATCTTGTTGATGACCGGCAGAATCTCCAGATTTTCGTCCAGAGCCAGATAGACATTTGCCAGAGTCTGCGCTTCCACACCCTGTGTGGCGTCCACGATCAGAATCGCGCCTTCACAGGCCGCCAGACTCCTCGAGACTTCGTAGGTAAAATCCACGTGCCCCGGCGTATCGATCAGATTAAAGATATAGTCGTTGCCGTCCTGCGCATGATACTGCAGACGTGTCGTCTGCAGCTTTATCGTAATTCCGCGCTCACGTTCCAGATCCATGTTGTCGAGAAACTGAGCTTTCATGTCGCGATGAGCCACCAGACCCGTCTTTTCGATTAAACGGTCAGCCAGTGTCGATTTTCCATGGTCGATATGAGCGATGATACTGAAGTTTCTAATATATTTCTGATAAGAATCCATAGGGAGTTCCTTCCTTCCGATTTCTTCTGTCGTTTTTCCGGTCGCTGTATTCTTTCCGTCCTTTTCCGAATGCGACCGGAATCTCCACTATGTTACCATTTTCTTGCTGTTTTTTCAATCATCATACAGGACAATCCCGTCTACAATCTTCCATTTCATTCCCGGTATTTTCACTTCCACCTGATGTTCATCCGTGCGGATAAAACCGGAGGAGAAAAACGGCTCGTTTCCGATGATATTTCCGGCTGCCGTATCGATGCGGATGATGCCTGCGGCTGCGAAAAATGCAGCTGAAAAAATAAGAACGAGAGTCATCAGACTGCGCAGACGGCTGCGCCCGGCTGTCCGGCTCAGCCCGTCTTTTTTTCTCTTTTTCTCTTTTCTTATCTGACGCTCCGAAAAGTTTCCCACTCTTCCACCCCGCTTTTTCCCGTCTGTTCTGCTTCCCGTTTCTCGTCCGGGCCTTCTTTTTTCTGTCTGCCTTCCTATCCGACGACTTCGGCGAAGACATTCGCCAGATACGGCATCGCCGCATTTACCTGATCGATCGTATTGGCATTGTTTCCGACCTCCAGGAGTATGTAGGCATCGCTGACATAACCGTTGAATTTATACGGTTTTTCCACTACAGCTTTTGCAAACCCCGGATACATCTGATTTGCCGTTTCGGTAATCTTATCGGCGAGTCCGCGGATGGTATCATAATTATCATTCTTCGTTCCGACGACGAGGCAGAAAGCTGCCACTTCTTTTCCGTCGATCGTCGCAGTCTTTCCTTTTCCGGAGGAAGTCGCCGCATCTCTGTGAAAATCGATGACCAGCTTCTTATTTCCGTAAGAACCGCACAGCTTTTTTACCGTCTCCAGGGAACGGTTATACGATTTATTATAGGACGGATAATCGTGGAGTGTCATATCGTGGACGACGCTGAATCCGTGAGCCTCCAGCTGTGTTTTCAGTGTTTCTCCCGCTTCCCGTACTGTTGAAGCCAGCTCTGTGGTGTGAGCATTGGAAGCGGCAACGGGAAGATAGGACTCTGTCGCGTGTGTATGATAAATGATAATATTTCCGGAACCTTTTTTATCGCTGACGTCTGACAGCTTCGTCTCCGACACCAGATTTGCCGTCTGCGCATCTGCCGTCTCTGCTGTCTCTTCTTGCTGCTCCTGCTCTGCCCCGTCTTTTTCTTCATAGTCTGTCAGTACGATCTGAAGCTTTTCCTCTTCTTTTTCTCCGTCCTTCTCCGATTCAGACGATTCGGAAATGTCTTTCGCCCCCTCTTCGCCTTTCTCTTCCGAAACGGTAAAATCGCTGATTTTTCCGACGGCAGCCGCCAGAACGCTGTTTTCCGAAGTAAAATCACTCAGCTTTTCCGCAATACGGCTCTCAGCCGGAAGAAGAGTCAGCACCATAATCATTGAAGTTGTCCATAATATACCGTTAAGGATTTTTCTTCCGGAGCCTCTGCTTCGCTTTTCCGCTCTCCGGTGCCGCGGAGCTCCTGCCCGTTTCATCCCGATCCGGCGGCGCTTTCTTCTCACGTTTCTCATCCCTTTTATCCTCCCTCAAGTCATTTCTCAGAAGAATATATGCCGCCCCGTGCCGGAATATGAGTTGTGAGGGTTCAGAAGTTCAGGCCGGGATGAAGCGCCATATTGATCGCTTCCGCGATAATATCGGAGAAATCTTCGATCACCTGATCGATCTCCGTCGATGTGACGATCATATGAATCCCTCGGCTTTCCACATAGCGCTCCGCTTCCCCGGCATCCTCGAGATAACCGTCCAGAGAATCGATAATCAGTGTTCTCGCATCGATTACCGTCGGAACACCGACGGCTACCACGCGGATTCCGAGAGTTTCTTCATTGAGCGCAGTGCGTATGTTGCCCGTACCGGCTCCCGGCGATATTCCGGTATCACTGATCTGTATCGTGCTGCTGATGCGTTCCAGATTTCTCGCTGCCAGAGAATCGACAGCGATGATGACGTCCGGAGCGGCTATCTCCGCCGCTTTGCGGATCAGCTCCGCCGTCTCCAGCCCGGTGTTCCCCGTCACGCCCGGAATGATTCCGCTGACACAGGCCATTTCCTCATCACCGTCCGCACCGAACATCAGAAAGAAGTGACGTGTAATCTTCACCTTTTCCGCGGTGTGAGGTCCCAGGGAATCCGGCGTGATTCTGTCATTTCCGAGTCCTGCCACGAGTACCTTCAGATGATAATCGAAAGGAATCAGCTGGCGCAGCTCGCCGGCCACCACGCGCGCCGCTTCTTTTTTTTCCCGTTCATCAGCCCCGACGATATCTTCCGCTTCGACGGTAATATAATTTCCGCACGGTTTTCCCATGATACGGCTTCCGGTCTCATCTCTGACTGTGATTTTTGTCACTCTGATTCTTTCCGTGCAGTCTTTCACGCTTACCTCGACGCCCGGTATCTCTCCTCTGCCTCCGTTCGATTCATCATACATCTCTTTGTTTTCGATCGCCAGATCAGTCCTGAATGCCATGTCTTCTCCGTCCTTTCTTCCTGTGCTCAAAATTATCTTCTGCAAAAAAACATCTATAATACTCTTTTTTTCTTGATTTTTTCTCATTATGGGATTATAATTATTTAGATATTTTGCGAAAGTGGGGTGAAAAAATGGCAAATATTAAATCGGCTAAGAAAAGAATCTCTGTAATCGAAAAGAAAACAGCGAAGAACAGACGTATCAAAGAGCATATCAAGTCCGTCACGAAGAACTTCGAAAAAGCTCTGGCAGAAGGCGATATGGATACGGCTAAGGAAAAGCTGAGATTACTCGAAAAGAAGCTCGACAAGGCTGCTTCCAAGAACGTTATTCATAAGAATAAGGCTGCAAGAAAAGTATCCAGAATGACGAAGAGATTCAACGAAGCTCAGGCGAAATAATCTCACCCGTCCCCACAAAGTGCATAAGTTAAATGCACCGGATATTAAAAACGAAGGGTCACGTGTCTCGCCCTTCGTTTTTCTCTTTTTTGTATCTTTTCTGATTTGCATCTTTTCAAGAAATGCCGGAAAACGCCGCCATGCGGACAGACCGGTAAAACGCCGAAAAAGAAAAGCCGGCGCCTCCGTTGCATCACACCGGCTGCGCGGCTTACCTCTGCATTCGGACGTCAGTCAAGATATTTCTTGCCGG
>CALXIZ010000152.1 GCA_944388495.1 uncultured Clostridia bacterium
CAAGGACAGGTAGTAGAACCTCTTAAATTATTTAATCCTAATAAAGAACATTTCATGCCTGATACTAAGTATAAAGAACTAATCTTATATAAAGATGGTACAACCAATTATGATAATGTAACTTGGAGAGATGATTATTTACTTATAGAAAATAATGGGAAAATAGTAGATAGTCGTTTATATCAAGAAAACTCTAAAGATGGTACTAGATATTTAGGAATTTTAATGAACGATATAAATATTAATGCAATACCTTATAGATATTATTATAGAGAAGAGAAGTAATCAATTCTTTTCTTTTTTGTTGTGAATAACAGAGTAAACCTATATAATATAAGTGATAAATGGGAGGAAAAGCAATCATGGAATATTGGGATTTATATGATGAAGACAGGAGAAAACTAAACAAGACAGCTGTTAGAGGTTCTGTTTTAAATGATAATGAGTTTCATTTAGTAGTAAATGTCTGGATTAAAAATAAGAATAATGAGTTTTTGATAAGTAGAAGGTCTATTAATAAACCTCATCCTTTAATGTGGGAGACTACTGGAGGTTCTGTTTTACTAGGTGAGGAATCAATTGATGCAGCAATTAGGGAAGCTAAAGAAGAATTAGATGATGATTTAGATAAATCAAAAGGTGTATTAATTGGTAGTGAAAAAAGATATTTTGAAGGTTGTAATGACATTCTTGATGTTTGGTTATTTGAAAGTAATATTAGTTTAAATGATATTAAAATACAACAAGAAGAAGTCTGCGATTGTATGTGGGCTAATAGAGAAAAAATTAAAGAATTATATAATAAGGGAGAATTTGATGCCAATCCATATTTTGAAGAAATTGTAGGTGAAAATAATGTCAAAAGTTAGTAATGTGCTTACAATGCTTGAATATTTAAGCAGTGGAAGAAAATATACTATCGATGAGTTATCAAAAAAGTTAGAAGTAAGCACTAGGATGATTAGAGTTTATAAAGATGATTTAGAAAAGGCTGGTATTTATATAGACACTATTAAAGGACCTTATGGTGGATATGTTTTAAATCAAAATATAAATGTACCTAAAAGATTTATTACTCCTAATGATATAAATGTAGAGAATAAAGAGATGTTTAATTTAATTAATAGGGCAATTAAAGAAAAGAAAAAGTGTTTTATTGAGTATTATTCTAAAGATAAGAAAAATATATCTAAAAGAACAATTAGACCATATGATTTAATTCTATTAGGTAATGAATGGGGTGTTGCTGCTTATTGTGAACTAAAAGAAGAAATAAGACATTTTTATATAAATAGAATAAAATCTATAAAAATATTAGAAAAATTTAATAACTGACATATATATTACCTCTTCTTTTGCTAATATGTAATTAGAAAAGGAGAAAGTAATGTGGAAAATTTAACTTATGTAACAGGAAATTATGGTAAATATGTTTCTGTAAAAGAAAAGTTTGAAAGAAAGGGTGTAACAATCAATTATTTTAAATATGATATGGAAGAACCTGAAATAAATGATATTGAGTTTATTTCTAAAGAAAAAGCTAGAAAGGCCTATGAAGTAGTAGGTAGACCTGTTTTTGTAGCAGATACAGGTTTTTATATTGAAAACTATCCTAATAATCCAAATTATCCAGGTGCTTTTGTTAAAAGAAGTGGTATTAGTTCTAATATAGATAATTTGCTTGAAGTTATGAAAGATGTTACTAATAGAGAATGTAAATTTGTTGATTGTTTAACTTTTTATGATGGAAATGATTTTTATACTTTCTATGGAGAAAGTAAAGGTACTTTATCACTATCAATACGTGGTAATATAGAAAGAAAAGCAATGTCTAATTTATGGAGTGTTTTTATTCCTTTAAATCATAATAAAACTTTAGCAGAAATGACTGACTATGAAAGAAATCATCGTCATGATGGTCATACATCTGCAACAGATGAATTTATTAATTGGTATGAAAATATATATTTGAAAGGTAAAAATAAAATATTAAAACTTAGTTAGGAGACTTTACTTATGGAATTAGTTGATGTTTATAATGACAAACATGAAAAATTAAATTATACTAAAGATAGAAAAGAGTTAAAAGAAGGAGAATTTAGACTATCTTGTTTTGTATGGATTATTAATGATAAAGATGAACTTTTGATACAACAAAGAGCCTCTACATCTAAAAAATATGCTGATTATTGGGAAACAGTATCAGGAGGAGTAGAGAAAGATGAAGATGCAATTACAGGAATAATTAGAGAGTTAGATGAAGAGTTAGGAATAAGAGTAGATAAAGATAACTTAAGATTTATTGGTTCATATGCTAGAGTAAATGATTTTGTAGAAGTGTTCTTATTAAAAACTAATATAGATATAGAAGACTTAAAATTACAAGAAGATGAAGTACAAACTGCTAAATGGGTCTCTATAAAAGAATTTGAGAACATTTTAGAAAATGGTAATGGTATTGATACAGGGTATTTTATCTTTAAAGAATACTATGAACAGTTTTATAATGGGTATGTAGTATTTGAAGATGGTAAAGTAGTATATAAAAAGTATAATAATTAGGAGAGTGTTATGAAAAAATTAATTTATTTAACAACTAATCTTCATAAAGTTGAGGAAGCAAATGAGTTCTTTAAAAAGGAACAAGAGGTAGATGGCATGATAAGTTCTAT